>JANOCF010000612.1:0-4325 GCA_031412055.1 Holophagales bacterium
ACGTGCGGCTTGGAACGCTCAAACTTTTCCTTGCCCATGATCTCTCCTCAATATCACTCGGGGATCGTTGCAGTGGCCGGCTTCAGCCAGCTGCCTTGGCGACGATCTCTTCGCTGACGTTCTTGGGGGCCTGCTCGTAGGCCGCGAACTGCATCGTGTAGTTGGCTCGGCCCTGCGACATGGAGCGCAGGTCGGTCGAATAGCCGAACATCTCCGACAGCGGCACCCGGGCGCTGATCACCTGGGCGTTGCCACGGGCCTCCATGCTCTGGATGCGGCCCCGGCGCGAAGTGATGTCGCCGACGACGGCGCCCATGTAGTCCTCGGGGGTGACCACCTCGACCGCCATGATCGGTTCCATGATCACCGGACGGGCCTTCTTGCTGGCGTCCTGGAACGCCATGGAGCCCGCGATCTTGAACGCGATCTCGGAGGAGTCGACATCGTGGTACGAGCCGTCGTACAGGTCGACCTCGACGCCGGTCACCGGGAAGCCCGCGAGCGGCCCGTTCTCCAGCGCTTCCTTGATCCCCTGCTCGATCGGCTTGATGAACTCCCGGGGGATCACGCCGCCAACGATCTTGTTGTTGAAGATGAAGGCGCCCTCGGTCGTCGGACGCAGGCGGATCTTGGCGTGGCCGTACTGGCCGCGGCCGCCGGTCTGACGGATGTAGCGCCCGTCGCCCTCGGCCTCGGCCGTCAGCGTCTCCTTGTAGGCGACCTGCGGCTTGCCCACGTTGGCGCCGACCTTGAACTCGCGCACCAGGCGGTCCGTGATGATCTCCAGATGGAGCTCGCCCATGCCGGAGATCAGCGTCTGACCCGTGTCCGGCTCGGTGTGCACGCGGAAGGTGGGATCCTCCTGCATGAGCTTGGCGAGCGCCATGCCGAGCTTCTCCTGGTCGGTCTTGGTCTTGGGCTCGATCGAGACCGCGATCACCGGCTCGGGGAACTGCATGGACTCGAGGACCACGGGGTTCTTCGAGTCGCAGATCGTGTCGCCGGTCGTGACGTTCTTGAGACCCACCGCCGCGGCGATGTCGCCGGCCCAGACCTCGTTGATCTCCTCGCGCTTATTGGCGTGCATCTTGAGGAGACGGCCGATGCGCTCGGTGGTGCCCTTCTTGGCGTTGAGCACCGCGATGCCGGACTCGATGTGACCGGAGTAGACGCGGAAGAACGCGAGCTGGCCGACGAACGGATCGCTCATGATCTTGAAGACCAGGCCGGCAAAGGGCTCCTCGTCCGACGAGCTGCGGATGATCGGCGCCTCGCTGTGCGGGTCCTTGCCCTCGATGGGAGGGATGTCCAGCGGCGACGGGAGGTAGGCGACCACGGCGTCGAGCAGCGGCTGCACGCCCTTGTTCTTGAACGCGCTGCCGCAGATCACCGGCTGCACCTGGCCCCTGACGGTGGCGCGGCGCAGAGCGGCGCGCAGCTCGTCGTTGGAGACCGCCTCGCCCGAGAGGTACTTCTCGAGGAGAACGTCGTCGGTCTCGGAAACGGTCTCGACCATCTGCTCGCGCATCTTGTGAGCGTGGTCGAGGTGCTCATCAGGGATGTCCACGAGCTCGTAGTCGGCGCCCATGGTCTCATCCTTGTAGTGGATGGCCTTCATCTCGAGAAGGTCGAAGATGCCGCGGAAGTTCTCTTCGGAACCCCAGGGAAGCTGAATGACGACCGGGTTGGCGGCGAGACGCGTGCGCATCATCGAGACCGTGCGGTCGAAGTCGGCGCCGATGCGGTCCATCTTGTTGACGAACGCGATGCGCGGAACGCGGTAGCGGTCGGCCTGGCGCCAGACCGTCTCGGACTGCGGCTCCACACCGGCCACCGAGTCGAACACGGCCACGGCGCCGTCGAGGACGCGCAGCGAGCGCTCCACCTCGGCGGTGAAGTCCACGTGGCCGGGCGTATCGATGATGTTGATCCGCATGCCCTTCCAGAAGCAGGTGGTGGCAGCCGACGTGATCGTGATGCCGCGCTCCTGCTCCTGGACCATCCAGTCCATGGTGGCAGTGCCTTCGTGCACCTCGCCGATCTTGTAGTTGACCCCGGTATAATAAAGGATCCGCTCCGTAGTCGTCGTCTTGCCGGCATCAATGTGGGCCATGATGCCGATATTTCGAGTGTCTTTTAGCGAGCCTTGGCGTGCCATGATCCTACCGTCTTCCCTTGCAACCCTGTTCTCTTACAATCCTGGACTGGATCGAAGCCATACCCTGGACTACTACCACCGGTAATGAGCGAAGGCCTTGTTGGCCTCGGCCATGCGGTGGGTGTCTTCCTTCTTCTTGATGGCGCCGCCGCGGTTCTCGGCCGCGTCGAGCAGCTCGCCGGCAAGGCGGGCGCGCATCGTCTTTTCGCCGCGGCTCTGGGCGACCTGGATGATCCAGCGCATCGACAGAGCCAGCTTGCGGCTGGGGCGCACCTCGACCGGGACCTGGTAGGTCGAGCCGCCGACGCGGCGGGACTTGACCTCGACCGCGGGCTTGACGTTCTCGACGGCCTTCTTGAAGACCTTCATCGGATCGTCGCTGGTGCGCTGGCGAATGGCTTCGAGGGCATCGTAGAGGATGCGCTCGGCCACGGACTTCTTGCCGTCGAGCATGATGACGTTGACGAACTTCGTCACCAGCTGCGAGTTGTAGAGCGGATCCGGCAGGATCTCGCGTTTCGGAACTTCTCTGCGCCTTGGCATTGTCTAGCTCGCTCCCTTACGACTTCGGACGCTTCGCGCCGTACTTGGAACGTCCCTGGCGCCGGGCCTGCACGCCGACGGCGTCGAGGGTGCCACGGATCACGTGGTAGCGGACGCCGGGCAGATCCTTGACGCGGCCACCGCGGATGAGCACGATCGAGTGCTCCTGCAGGTTGTGACCGACGCCGGGGATGTAGGTCGTGACCTCGATGCCGTTGGTGAGACGGACACGGGCGACCTTGCGCAGCGCGGAGTTCGGCTTCTTGGGCGTCTGGGTGTAGACACGCACACAGACCCCGCGCTTCTGCGGCGAGCTCTGCAATGCAGGGCTCTTGGTCTTGGTGACGGCACGCTCGCGCCCCTTGCGAACCAACTGGTGAATCGTCGGCATACCTTCCAGATCTCCTAGGATCCGTTGTTCCAGATTGACACGAAGTGACAGAGGGAGCCCGTCCGATGACGAAGCCCCTACGGCCAAAACTTCGGCCCCGAACGATGGTTCAGGGTTCTAGTGGTCTTCTCTGGCTAGAAGACAAACCACCACGGTCCCTGGCAGGACCCTCGGTGGAGCGAAACCCGCAGATACTAACTGAGGGCTCTCGCGGCGTCAACCCATCCCGCGCTGTTCGAGCCACACGGCTGCCCAGCGGGAGGCGCAGTATAGGGGATCAGAGGATGGAGCGCAAGAGCGCCGAGCCTCGAAGTTTCCCTGGACGTTTGAGAGAACATGGCGGGAGAGGGTGATATTCCCGGCCGGCCCCGCCCGCGAAGCCGAATCGCTCGCGCTGGAGCCCGCCAGGAGCCGAAGCCGGGCGCGACGCAATCCGGGCGATCTGTATATGTATATATAGATGTCAGGGAGCATGAACGTGGGTGGATTGTAGCTTCGCCGCTCCTCCCTGTCATTTGATGAGCGGCGGCATACATGAAATGTCGCACTAAACCCTGCCGTGAGCTCCGCGGCTGCGGGGAAAGGAGACGCGCAGCGAATGGAATCAGAGACTTGCCTTACCTGGTCCCACGGCGGCACGGAGTTGGCTTTGTCCATGGCCAGGAGGTATTCCGATGGGCTGCATTGAGCTGGTTTTATTTCCCCTGGTCTTCTTCGTCATACATCCGGAGAGGATCTTTCTGGCGGCGGTGTTCCTGTGCCTGGTCTTCCTGCTGTTTCACTGGATGCAGCGGCGCGCCTGGCCGGCCCTCGGTGCAGCGGCCGCCTGGGGGCTCTGGGTGCCTTGGGAGGCGTACTGCGCGTCAGGGGGCTACGATATCCGGATCGACCTTCTCCTGATCGGCCCCGTGCTGCTGGGCGCTACCCTCTGGGGGCTGGTTGCGGGGTTCAGGCTACCAGAGGTCTAAAGAAGACGGCGCGGCGGAGGGTACAATGCCGGCATGGAACAGGTCGGTAGACAACGCACGGATCGAGCCTTTCTCGAGAAAAACGCTACCGCAGAGCCCGGCCGGCCGGCCACCCCGCTGCGCGAGAGCGCGGAGCTGTACCGGGCGCTGTTCGAGTCCATCGACGAGGGCTTCTGTCTCGTCGAGGTGCTCTTCGACGAATCGGCGCGCGCCGTGGACTTCCGGTTCGTCGAGACGAACCCCGCGTTCGTCGCGCAGACGGGGC
>JANOCF010000613.1:0-3268 GCA_031412055.1 Holophagales bacterium
CCTTCGCGGCCCTCTCCGCCCGCGAGCAGGACTGCGTCGTCGAGTTCCTGAAGTCGCTGCAGGTCCTGCCGCCCGGGACCCGCGCGCTCGTCGTCGACGAGAGGGGGAGACCGCGGCCGTGGCCGCCGTCCTGACCATGCAAGCAATTGCGGATAAGACACCGCCCGCTGGCGGGCGGTATTACAGGAGTCTCAGAGGTTCACGGAACACCAACCGGAGCAGAGGAGGTCGTGCAATGTCCCACTCATTCCTGACGAACGGTCGTCGTGGCACCCTGGTCCTGATCCTGGGGATCGTGCTCCTGGGCTCCGTGGCCTGGGCCGGTACTGATATCAGTGGCCTCCGCGTCGTGGCCGACCTCCAGGCCCCGGGCATCGAGCCGGAGCTCTCCGGCATCTATCCCCACCCGACCGATCCCAACCTGTACCTGGTCGCGGCCAACAAGCGCCCGGCCTACCGCGCCGGCCAGAAGCCGATGCTTCCCGAGGAGCTGCGCGGCAAGCTGCTCACGGTCGACGGCCGCACGGGCGAGGTGGTGCGCCACCTCGATCTCAACGGCGGCGACTACGGCGACCTCGCCTTCGGCGACGGCCACCTGTTCATCTCCAGCCTGGAGCCCGCCGAGATCCTGAAGGTCGATCTCGACAGCGGCCGCATCGTCTCGCGCATCCCCCTGGCCGGCCCGGCCGGCGGGCTGGAGTTCGACCGGGATCGGGGCGTGCTCGTGGCGCAGCTCTTCGTCGGCCACCCCCACCTGGCGGTGGTCGATCCCAAGACCGGCGCCACGGTGGACACGCTGTGGTCGGACGAGAGCGCCATGGGGCTCGCCAAGGTCGGCGGCGACCTGCTCTGCACCTGGGCCAGCGGCTTCGACGCCCAGGCCTGGAGCGAGCTGCGCCTGCTCGATCCCAAGACCGGCAAGGTCCGGGGCCGCGTCGCCTTGAACGGCGGTGTCCACACCGCGCTCGCGCCGCTCGACCGCAAGGTCGCGGGCACGGACGGCTTCCTGAGCCTGGTGGCGGTCGACCGCGGCACGGGCCGGGTGACGGTCCGCCGGTACGCCTACGAGACCGGCAAGCTCGCCTGGCGGATGTAAGCCGGACGGCCAAATGCTGGAGAACCCGTGATGACCAGGCGGAACCAGGCGCTTGCCTTGTTGCTCGCCGCAGCGGCCCTCGTGCCGCTCGCGGCGACGCTCGCGGCGAGTGGCCGCCTGGGAGCGGGGCGGACGGACGTCTTCGCGGCCGTCCGGTTCACCCCCGAGCCTGGCCGGGTGGACGCCAACCGCGAGCGCCTGGCGGGATTGATCCGCGAGGCCGCTCGCGACGGAGCCCGCTACGTCGTCCTGCCCGAGCTGGCCACGACCGGGCCGGCTCCTGTCTCCGCTGCCGAGCCGGTGCCGGGACCGACCACCCGCTTCTTCGGCGGTCTGGCCGAGGAGCTCGGCATCTGGATCGCCCTCTCGCTGCCCGAGAGCGTGGAAGCCGGCGGCTATCACGTCACCGCCCTACTGATCGACGACCGGGGCGAGGTCCTGGCCCGGCACCGCAAGGTCCTGCCCCGGCCCGCCGACGGCCCGCTGGTGCGCGGCAACCCCCGCGACATCCCGCGCAGCCTGGACGACCGCGGCCGGAGGATCGGCGTCCTCTCCGGCGACGACCTGCTGGCCGGCGTGCCGCAGCTCGCGAGCCGCGGGGCCGAGACCATCCTGGTGTCGGCGGCCTGGGGAGCCGGCGAGCCGGTCGCCTGGGAGGACCTCTGCCGGCGGCTCAGCCGCGAGCACCAGGTGAACCTGGTTATTGCCGGAACGGTCGCAGGGACGGGCATCTTCACGCGCAAGGGCGAGGAGGTACGGGCACCCGCCTATACCCGGATCATGCGCGCCGCGCTGGCCGCCCCGGCCTCCTGGGTACCCGCGCCGCCGCTCGGCCTGCCCTCGCTGCCCGTGCCGGCCGCCGAGCCGCTGACGCCCGAGCTGGTCGAGCTGGGCCGTTCCCTGTTCTTCGATCGCTCCCTGTCGCGGGACCGCAGCACCGCCTGCGCCACCTGCCACCAGCCGGAGAGGGCCTTCGCCAACGGCGAGAGCGCGGGCACCGGCATCTATGGCAAGCGGACCCCGCGCAACGTGCCGTCGCTGCTCAACGTCGCCTTCCGCGGCGCCCTGTTCTGGGACGGCTACGCGGGGACGCTCGAGAACCAGGTCAAGTACCCGGTCTCGCACGCCTTCGAGATGGACTCGCCCTACCTCGACGGCATGCTCGCCGCGGTGCGCGCCAATCCCGAGTACCGGCACGGTTTCCGGAATGCGCTGGGACGCGAAGAGATCGGCTTCGACGACGTGGCCAGCGCCCTCGCCGCCTACCAGCGGGTCCTGCTCTCGGCCAACTCGCCGTTCGACCGCTACCGCTACGGCGGCCAGCACGAAGCGCTCACCCCGGCTGCCCGACGCGGCCTCGACCTCTTCGCGGGCAGGGCCGGCTGCGCCTCCTGCCACACGGTGGGGCAGGACCACGCGCTGTTCCAGGACGACGCCTTCCACAACACCGGCGTGGGCTGGGATCCGGCCGCTGGCGCCTTTCGCGACGGCGGGCTCGGCCTGCTCAGCGATTCGAGCCGTATCGGGCAGTTCTTCACGCCCTCGCTGCGCAACGCCGCCCTGACCGCGCCCTACATGCACGACGGCAGCCTCGCCACCCTGGAGGAGGTCGTCGCCTTCTACGACCGCGGGGGCAATCCCAACCCCGGGTTGGATCCGCTCGTGCGCCCGCTGCGCCTCGACGCCCGTGAGAGGGCGGACCTGGTGAGCTTCCTGCGCTCGCTGACGGGCGACCGGACCTTCTCGGCCGACGGCAAGCCGCTCGACCGACGTCTCTCCTGGACCCTGCCGGTGGGCGAGCTGGCCCGCTTCGCGGTCGTGCGCTTCGCCCCCGAGCCGGGGAGGGTCGACCGCAACCGTGCCGCCCTCGCCGGACTGGTAGAGCGGGCGGCAGGCAGGGGAGCGGCCTTCGTGGTGCTGCCCGAGCACGCCGAGACCGGACCGCTGCCTTCCTCCGATCTGGGAGAGTCGGAGGACTCGCTCGCCTTCCTGGCGGAGCTGGCCCGGCGCCACGGCCTCTGGATCGCGGCGGGCGGGCGCGAAGCCGTCCTCCTCGATCCCGAGGGCCTGCCCGTGCTCTCGCAGCCCAAGCTCTTCCCGCGGCCCGAGCGCGGCGATGGCGCGGCGCCGCGGGGCGACCTGCGCCGACTGCGCACCGTGCCGACCCCCGCC
>JANOCF010000614.1:0-3605 GCA_031412055.1 Holophagales bacterium
GGAAGTAGCCGGCGACGTCCACGATCAGGTGGACGGTCCCGCCGTCCGCGAGGAAACTCTGCGCCGAGAGATCCCCGGACCCATCGGTCGCCAAGGACAGGATGCCGTTGTTGGCGCGGTTCTGTCCGGCTGCGAAGTTGATGGAGCTGGTGCCGGGCTTGGCCTGGTTCGCCGGCCAGAGGACAACATTGCCGTTGGCCGTCGGGCTCAGGACGGTGAGGTTTACTGCCACGGCCTTGGCCGAAGCCGGCACGCCGCAGCTCCCGGCGATGCCGAAGCTCTGAGGAACCCCGGATGCCAGGGGAGGCCCCGACCGCGTGTCCACCACCCGGCAAGGGGGCAGGGTGTAGAAGTCCAGCGGCTCGGAGACGCTCCAGGTTGCTGTCACCCGGTAGCTCAAGGGACCCGTGTCCCAGTTGTTCACCCCGATCCACCAGCGGCCGCTGGCCGGCGTCGAGAGGGAGCACTGCTCGTTCAGCGTCCCGCCCGCGTATGGCCGGCAGTCCCAGGCGCCGACCGCCGGTTTGTCGCCCTGGCGCACATAAAGGTCGACATCCTTCGTGAGGTCGGTCAGGGCGATCGTCAGGCCGTAGCTCCTGGCTGCGAGGTCGACGTAGTAGTACCTCCAGGAGCCCTGCTGCGTGTCCGCCGTGTAGGCGTCTTGGTAGGGGACACCGTTCGAGAGCGCGATGTCGGCGATCTCCACGTACTGCACCGACACGGTTGCGTCGCCCGCGTGCATGGTCAGCGAGTTGAGCCCCGAAGGGCTCGCGTCGTCGTCCGTGCCGTTCCAGCCCGCCACGTTCCAGCCCGCAGAGGGACTCGCCGCCAAGGCAATCTCCGCGCCGGCCCTGTACTGGCCGAGGGGACAGTCCAGCGAGTTGGCGGGGGTGGGGACCGGGTCCGAGCCCGAGCCCGAGTGGGTCAGCGCCAGGGTGTAGCAGGTGGTCAAGGCCTCGAACGCCGCCCGCAGGTCAGGCAGGGGCCCGATGTTCTTGGAGCCCGTATACGGCGTGCCGGTCTCCTTGAGCAGGTCGCGCACGAAGAGCGGATCCAGCGTCGCGGAGTCGGTCGCTAGCGCGCGCCCCTGGAGGCTCGCGGCGGCCCCGGTCACGATCGGGGAGGCGCTCGACGTGCCGCTGAAGGAGTCCGTGTACCAGCGGTCCTCTCCGCCCGCGTCGAAAAGGTAGCCGTAGCCCAGGGTGACGACGCTGTCTCCCCAGCCGTGAAGATCGATCCGGCTGCCCCAGTTGGTCCAGCAGGTCGGACCGCGGTCGAACGAGTTGCTGGCGGCGACCATGATGGCCCCGGAGTCGCGGAAGCTGCGCTGGAAGATGGTGCCGTAGACCGGGTCGTCCAGGTTGGTCGAGCCGTTGCCGGCCGCTTCGACGACGACCGTGCCGTTGGCCGTGGCGTTGGCGATTGCGTCGTAGTAGCTCTGGAAGTACTCGGCGGGGATGAAGTAGCACTGCGTGTGGTTGCAGGTGCAGGGAGACGAGCTGGTGGGGCCCGAGAAGTGCAGCTCGATCAGCACGACTCCGTTGACATCGCCGTTGGTCACCGCGTTGGACGCGTTCAGGATGGCGGTGTCCACGCCTGAGGTGAAGCTCTCGTATCCGGCCTGGGCTTCGTAGACGATGCCCTTCACGCCGAAGCCGTTGTTCTTCCCGACGATCTCGCCGAGCACCGCGGTGCCGTGGTTCCGCCACAGCAGATCGCTCTCCTGGGTTCCCCCGGTGTGGAACAGGACGGGCATGTCCTCGTGAGTCGTCTGCCAGCCCCCTTCGACGTCGACGATCCGGATGCCCTGGCCGGTGCCTCCCGTCTGGGTCCAGGCGTAGAGCGCGTCGATGCCCTGGGGTGCCGCGTTGAGGTATCCCTGCTGGCTCTGGAAGTTCGGCGTGGGGCCGCTGGTGTGGGAGGCGCCGGACACGGGCCGCGGGCTCTCCACGGAGGCCGGATGCGGGGGCGGCTCGGCGTAGGCGATCTCGACGCTCCGGAGCTCGTTGAGAGCGTCGAGGAGAGCCGCCACGTCTCCCGCCGTGGTCCCCGGCCGGAGGATCAGCTCGTAGTACAGGTCGAGATCCGCGAGCTGGCGGCCGCTGCGGGCCTCGCCGCGCGCCCGGCGCTCCGCGAGAGCCTCCTCGGACAGGCCGAACAGTCTCCGGAGACCTCGGGTTTCGCTGCCGGTTTTGGGGGCGACCAACCGCTGGACCTCGGCCGCGTCGCCGTCCACCGCCGCCGGGGCCAGGCCGCGGGCCTGGAGATCGCGGCGGTCGCGCTCGCCGCGCTCCTTTGCGATCAGGAGGCCGCCGCGGAGGCGGATCGCCGTGCCTTCGTGGAACTTGACCACCAGGCGCTGGATCTCCGCGGTCTCCGGCAGGCGAGCGTGCGTCCACTTGTCGGCCGGGATGCGCGGCTGGAGCGGGGTCGGATCGGCGGAGGATAGGCGCGGCAGGAGGGCCGCGAAGACGAGAAGGGCGAGGACAGGTAGCCTGGCAGGCATACAAGGACCTCCAATACGGGATGCCAGGAGTGTTAAGCGCTTTAATAGCAGATCTTACGGTCAAGCGTCAAAGAGAGGGATGGCGATGAGACAGGGGGTGAGGCTACTCCGCGCCGTCTTGGCGCCCGAGCTCGATCTTCGTCATCTTCTCCGCAGGCTTCTTGAGCTCCTTGGCCAGTTTGACGCCGAGCTGCTTCTGCAGCTTGCCGCGCTCGTCGGGGGGCACCTTGCTCGCGTCCACCCAGCCGCCCGCCATCATGCCGTGGCCGCCGCCCTTGCCGCGCCGGCCCACCAGGCGCCGCATGACCGATCCGGCGTCCGCCCGGGAGTTGGTGGTGCGGATGGAGAGGTAGAGCCGGTCGTTGAAGAAGCCGGTGCAGAGCGACCAGGTCTTGCCTTCGAGACGCAGGAGAAGGTCCGCGATCTCGGGCACGATGTCCGGCTGCTCCACGGGTCCGAGATGGCTGAGGATCAGCGAGTCGACCGTGGCCAGGTTTTCCAGCGCCTCGTGCAGGTTGCTGTAGTAGGTCAGGGGGAGTCGCGGGTTCTGGATGCGGGCGAGGATGCGGTGGTTGGCCTGGGGGAAGAAGTGGTCGTAGACCGCCTTGTCCGGCCCGGTGTACTCGCGGGAGAAGTCCTGCGTCTCGGAGCGGATGGCGTAGATCAGGGCCGTGGCCACGGCATGGGTGGAGCGCACGCCGCTCGCCAGCAGGTACTCCCCGAGGATCGTTGCCGTGGCGCCGTAGGGCGGGCGGACGTCGAAGAACGGCCCTGCCTGGGTGTTGGAGCGCACGGGGTGGTGGTCGACGACGATGTCGGGCACGAGGCGCGGCGGGAGCTGGTTGTTGCCGCTTCTGGACTGGGTGTCGACGAGGGCGAAGTGCCGGTACTTCTTCCAGCTCAGGTTGCGCACGTGGCTGAGCTTCAGATGGAGGCTGTCGACCATCTCCCGGTTCTCGGCCCGGCCGACGATGCCGCCAAAGGCGATGGTGACCCTCTGCTTGAAGGCGCAGCGCAGGACGTGGGAGAGGATCATGGCCGAGGCCAGCGCGTCCGGATCCGGGTTGTCGTGGGTGAGGACCAGCCAGCGCCCGCCCTT
>JANOCF010000615.1:0-1873 GCA_031412055.1 Holophagales bacterium
CAGGTCCGCGAAGGCCCGAGCCGCCGCGAACCCACCCCGGCCCGGCTTCCAGAGCACGGCGTTGCCGGCCGCGAGCGCCTGGATCGCCTGCACCCCGGGGAGGAACAGCGGGTAGTTCGCCGGCGCCAGGATCAGCACGAGCCCGAGCGGCTCGCGCCGGACCTCGGACTCGACCCCGCCGAGCCACGCCGGCCGCCCTTCGTTGCCGGGACGGCGGGTCGCGAGGATGCGGGGCGCCTCGCGCTCCAGGAAGCGGCAGGCGTCGGCCAGGGGGAGAAGCTCCGAGGAGAGGACCTCCGCCGCGGATCGTCCCGTGCCTTGGGCCACCGTCCGCACCAGGTCGTCCGCCTTCTCGGCCAGGCAGTGGCGGAGCAGACGCAGGCGAACCAGCCGCTCGGCCAGGGGACGCGCAGCCCACTCGACCTGCGCCCTGCGAGCCTCCGAGATATCCCGGTGCAACCGGACCATCTCGGGCTTCGGAGGCGCGGGAGCCGTCGGCGGGTCGACAAGAGCGATCGTCATCGCGCTACCCCACCTTCGCCAGAAGGGCTTCGGCCGTCTCGACCGAGAACGGCCGGGCGGGCCGCAGCGATGCCAGGTCGGCCAGGTCGGTCGAGACCCCGAGATCGTCCAGCAGCAGGCGCGCGCTGATCCGCGCCCCCTCGAAGATCACCGGCAGACCGCTGCCCGGATGGGTCCCGCCGCCGACCAGGTAGACCCCTTCCAGGTCCTCGAACCGGTTGCGCGGCCGGAAGTGCAGCATCTGTCCAAGATTGTGCGCGAGGTTGAACGTGGCTCCGCGGTGGATCTCGAAGCGCTGGTCCCAGTCGGCGGGAGTGACCACGCGCTCGACGCGGATGCGGCGCTCGACCCCTTCGATGCCGATCTCCGGCAGCCGGGAGAGCACCAGCTCCCGGTAGCGGTCGCGCTCGGCCCGCCAGTCCACGTTCGGGTGCTCGTGGGTCACCGGGACGAGCACGTAGAGCGTGCTCTTGCCGCGCGGCGCCAGCGTCGGGTCGGTCACGCCGGCGTTCTGGACATAGAAGGACGGATCGTCGGACAGGACGTGCCGGTTCTCGATGTCGTCCAGGTTCCGTTCGTAATCCTTGGCGATGTAGATCGAGTGATGGGGCACCTGGTCGTACCGCCCGTCGATCCCCAGGTAGAGCATGAACGTGGAGCAGGAGAACTTCTTGCGCCCGATCTTCCGGTCGGTCCAGCGGCGGCGGATGCGGTCCGGCACCAGGCGGGCCATGGCGCGCGCGAAGTCGGCGTTGATCACCATCGCGTCCGAGCGGATCTCGCCCGCGTCCGTCCGCACCCCCGTGGCGCGCCGCCCCTCGAAGAGGATCTCCCGCACCGGCTCGTTGAGCCGGATGTCGACCCCGAGCTCCCGCGCCACCCGGGCCATGGCCTCGCTCACGGCGCTGCATCCGCCGATGGGGTGGAAGACGCCGTGCTCGTACTCCAGGAACGAGAGGATCGAGAACAGGCTCGGGCAGCGGAACGGGGACATCCCCAGGTATTTGGACTGGAACGAAAAGGCCAGGCGCAGCCGCGGGTCCGAGAAGTAGCGCGCCAGCTCGCCATCCAGCGAAAGCCAGGGCTTCAGGTCCGGCAGCAGCCGCAGCATGCGGGTGTTCAGGAGGTCCTTCCACCCGTGAAAGGGGGATTGGAGACAGGGCCTGAACAGCTCGAAGCGGCGGCGGGTGTCGTCCATGAAGCGCCGCAGCGAATGCGCGTCGTCCGGAGACAAGGCGGCCACGGCCTGCTCCATCCGGTCGAGGTCCGGGGTGGCCATCAGCTCGCCGCCCGCGCCGAAGGTCAGGCGGTACTGGGGATCGAGCCGGACCAGCTCGACCTCCTTGTCCAG
>JANOCF010000616.1:0-1750 GCA_031412055.1 Holophagales bacterium
TCCGCCGCCTCCTGGGCCAGGCGCCGGATCTCTTCGTCACGAGCCGGCAGCCCCGACAGGTCCGCGAGAGGCAGGGTCCACCTCTCCGGCGGCGCGACCACCTGGATCGGCTGGCCATCGCGCTCCCGGAAGGTCGTCCGCAGGGCCTCGTGCCGGCGCACCACCTCTCCCAGGACCGCTTCCAGGACGGCAGGAGAGACCTCCCCCTCGATTCGCAGGGCCATGGGGATGTTGAAGGCCGGATTCCCCGGCGCCAGGCGATCCAGAAACCAGAGGCGCTCCTGCGCAAAGGACGCCGGGGCGGGATCCGCTTCCGGCGGGCGGCGCGGGATCCGCTCCGGCGGGGCCGTGGCACCCTCCTTGCGTTTGCGGAGCTGCTCGAAGAGGAGGGCTCTCTGCTCGCGCGATAGCCCGGCGAGCCGGTCCTGTCCGCTCATCTCCCCTCCGTGAGCATCGACTCCAGCATCTCGTCGAGGAGATCGCTGTCGGCGCCCGCGAGCTCCCGCTCGACGATGCGGTCGGCAAGGTCGGCCAGGCTGGCGGAGTCGAAGACCATCTGCAGGTCCACCGGAATGCCATGCTCCTGGTTGAGACGCGAAACGAGCTGGGTCGCGAGCAGGGAGTGCCCGCCGAGGCTGAAGAAGCTGTCTCTCATGCCGACTCTCTCGACGCCGAGCAGCTCGCCGCTGATCTCGACGAGAAGCTCTTCGAGAGCAGTCGAGGGAGCGACGTAGTGGTCGGCACCGAGGCGCTCCGGAGCCGGCAGGGCCGCGCGGTCGACCTTGCCGTTGGGGGTCAGCGGCAGGACATCCAGAAGCATGAAGGCGGACGGAATCATGTAGTCCGGCAGCTCCGATTCCAGGGAGCGTCGCAGCTCCTCCACCGCGAGCTCGGAACGCGGCACCACGTAGGCAACCATTCGTTTGCCGGCCGGTCCCCCATCGTCACGCACGGTCACGGCAGCTTCACGGACCGTGGGGTGGCGGGCGAGCGCACCCTCGACCTCCCCCAGCTCGACTCGGAAGCCGCGCACCTTGACCTGCCCGTCCCGGCGGCCCTGGAACTCAAGCCGGCCGTCCGGCCGGAAGCGGGCGACGTCACCCGTCTGGTACAGCCGCTCCCCATCTCCGAAGGGATCGGGCGCAAAGCGCTCGGCCGTGAGATCCGGGCGTCGCAGATAGCCTCGCGCGATGCCTTCGCCGCCAATGAAAAGCTCACCCCAGACCCCGATGGGCACCGGCCTCAGATCCGCGTCGAGAACATGCACCCGGGTGTTGCCGATGGGACGGCCGAGAGGCACGGTGTGGCCCACCGTCTCCGGATCGTTCACCGGATGGCAGGCAGTGAAGGTGGTCCCTTCGGTCGGGCCGTAGCCGTTGATCAGGGTGACTCCCGGGAGCCCGGCGAGGGCGCGCTTTACGTGGACCGACGAGAGCACGTCGCCTCCCGCCAGGAGCTGGTGCAGGGGCCGCAGGATGTCCAGCCGCTCGTCGATCACCTGGTGGAAGAGACCGGCCGTGAGCCATAGGGAGGTGACGCCCTGCCGTGCAATCGCCTCTCCCAGCTCCTCCAGGGAGGGGAGGCGCGGCGGGAAGATCGCCAGCCGGCCGCCATTGAGCAGCGGCGCCCAGATCTCCAGGGTCGAGGCGTCGAACGAGATCGGCGCGAGCTGGAGGAAGACCTGCTCCTCACCCAGGTCGGCGAAGCCGCTGTCGCGCACCAGGCGCACGATATTTCGGTGGGTGATTCC
>JANOCF010000617.1:0-1746 GCA_031412055.1 Holophagales bacterium
CGGCCAGCATGCCGCCACGGTCAAGAAGTCGCTCTTCACCATGCTGCGCGCCCGGTTCACGGTGGATGTCCCCGGCCCGGACGACCTGGAGGCGGGCGGCGACTTCCTGGACCACGAGTACACCTTCAACCGCGGCGGAGCCACCGTCGCGCAGGTGTCCAAGCGCTGGTTCTCCTTGCGCGACACCTACGGCATCGACATCGCTCCGGGCGAGGACGACGTCCTCCTCCTGGCCTGCGCGGTGGTGATCGACATGGCTTCCCACGACAAGGACGGCAGGGGTGAATAGATGCGTCCTGGGCGCGGCGGCCCTGGCCGCGCTGCTGCTCGCTCCGGCGGCACGCTCCCAGGGGCTGCCGGCCGGAGTAACTCCGCTGCCGAAGGAGCTCGGCGACCGCGTCTCCGCGCTGATGAAGGAGGCCGAGACGTACCGCGGCCTTGCCGCCAAGGCGCCCGTCCCTTCCGGCACGGTGGACGACCCGGCCCTCAGGAAGAAGATGGCCGAGTCTTTCCAGGCCGACCTGCCGCCCGCGACCCTGCGGCCGGTCGAGGCCAGCCTCAAGGCGTTCGGCCTGATTCCCGAGAGCCTGGACCTGGTCAAGTTCCTCCCCGAGCTGCTCACCAGCCAGGTGGCGGGCTACTACGACCCGGAACGGCACTACCTGGCCCTGGTGCAGCGGGACGGCGAAGCCATGACGCTCGGTCTCGGGGAAGACGCCGCCCGCAAGGCCGAGGAGGCGGTGCTCGTGCACGAGCTGACCCACGCGCTCCAGGACCAGCATTTCCACCTGGAGACCTTCGCGTCCGGCGAGCCTCTGGACGACGCCGATGTCGCCAAGGTGGCGCTGGTCGAGGGGGATGCCACTCTCGTGATGATGGATTTTTTTGCCGGGATGAGCCTGGCGCGCCTGCCGGGGATCGAGGCGTCGATGGACGAGATGCTGGCAGACCCGGGGGAGCTCCTGGCGTCCACGCCGGGTGTGCCGGGGGTCGCCGAGCTGGCCTCCGCCCCGGCCTGGTTCCAGGACACGCTCCTCTTCAGCTACTTCGAAGGATTTCAGTTCTGCCTGAGCGCGCGCCGGCTCGGCGGCCAGGCCCTCCTCGATCACGCGTTCACCCAGGATCCGCCGCGCTCCTCGGAGCAGATCCTCCACCCGGAGAAGTGGCACACGCGGCGCGACGATCCCATCGTCCTCGCCTGGCCGGACCTCTCCCGGACGCTGCCGGGCTGGACCAGGGTGGCGGAGGCGCAGCTCGGCGAGCTGACGATCCGTACCCTCTTCCGGAGCACCCTCAAGAATGGCGAGCGGGCAGCCAAGGCCGCGGCCGGCTGGGGCGGAGACCGGTTCGCGGTCTATGAAAAAGAGGGCGAGCGCCTGCTGCTCTGGATCACGGAGTGGGACGCGGACGCCGACGCCAGGGAGTTCCAGGCTGCCGCGAAGGATCTGGGACGAGGTTGGGATGTTCGCCGGACCGGCCGCCGGGTGGTGGTGACCCGCGGAAATGTCGGCGGCCTTGCCAAGCCGCTGCGGGCGGCGCTCGACAGCGTCCGGGCAGAGAGAGGGGCAGAGAAAGAGCCAGAGAAAGGGGAAGCAGGGGCGCAGACTGCTGCGCCCCTGCCGTCTGCTCCTAGACGCGCTCCATCAGCCGGTCGATGACCGCGATGTGCGCGCGCTGCTTGGGGATGAGGCTGGTGATCAGGGCCTGGCAGTCGGCGGGCAGGGTGTGGTCCTTCAGAGCGTCCTC
>JANOCF010000618.1:0-2404 GCA_031412055.1 Holophagales bacterium
TGCCCGGCGGGGCCGACCAGGAGGCCGTCGCCGGCATCCTGGACCCGCAGGAGGCCTGGCGCGCGCTCGCTACGCGGTGCGCCGACCCATCCTTGGCGGGAGAGCTTTCGAACGAGGACCTCGCCAAGGCCGAGGCGGCCCTGGAGGCGGTGGCGCCGGAGGTGGTGACGCGGGCACAGGCCGCGTGCCCCGACTGCGGCCAGCCCGCCGAGGTGGTTCTCGATCCCTACGTCTGTCTCGGGGCCGCCGACGGCGGCCTGTTCCTGGACATCCACATCCTCGCTTCGGTCTATCACTGGAGCGAGCGCGAGATCCTGGCCATGCCGCGCGAGCGCCGCCGCCTGTATCTCTCGCTCGTCGACCGCAGCCGGGGCATGGTGAGCTGAAGGAGAGCGCAATGGGTCTCTTTTCCGACGTCGTCGCAGACAGCCGTCCACGGGCTCTGCCGGGAACTCCGATGAGCTCCGCAATGCCTGCGATGCCCTCGGACCAGGAACGCAGTACAATGTTTTCGGAAGGGGAGGAGCGGACGGGCGACAGCGCGAGCGAGCCCCGGGAAATCCCAACGGATCCGGGCCGTGCGCAAGACCCCGCGCCGCGACAGGGGGTGGACTCTTCGCTGCCGAAAGTTTCGGTGGCTGCCGTTTCAAGGACGGTAGAAGGTGTTGTCCGCGACCTGAAGGGAAAGCGTAGTACGGAGCGAGGAACAACCGACGGACAGAACGAGGATACAGGTAGCAGCGAAGCCGTACTGAGAAATCGGAATCGTAAAGAAAGAACCGCAAACGGACTGCACGTCGATCTAGATGCTCACGAAAGTGCGCCATCGTTTTCCGGTCAGACGGCTGTCTCAAGTGGACCATCTTTCGATCGCGGATCTGGTGACTCGGAAACCACGGATTCAAAGCTTTTTTCCCTGGATCAATCGACTGGAACGCACGGAGAACCAGACAAAGGAACCGCCGTACCGGAAGGGAGACAGAGCCCGGGGAAAATCCCCCCTCCCCCCGAACCCAAAGCCGTCGTCCCCTCGGCCTTAAGGCTCCCCACGGAGGCAACGCCTCTCAAGGAGTCGGCCGAGGGACGACGAGAGCGGGTTTTTGAAGTTTCGCTAGAAGCACCCGCTGACCGGGCGGGTCACGCGACTCGGCCCTCACCCCCGGCCCCTCTCCCAACCTCCCTCCCGGACCCCCGGGAGAGGGGAGAGGTGCGCCGTCCTGCGTCCGCGCCATCCGAATCCGCCGCCAGTCAGGACAAGAGCGGAGACGGACGGGTACCAACTCCGATCGTAGCCACTCCCCCCTCTCCCGGGGGTCCGGGTGTGCGGCCGGGAGAGGGGCCGGGGGTGAGGGCCCTGCCCGTGCCCGAGTCCGTCCCCGCCGCGCGCCGGGAAGCCTCTCGCGAGCCCTCCGGCCCGCGCGTCCAGATCGGCCGTCTGGAGGTCATCGTCCTGGCGCCGACGCCGCCGGCTCCGCCCGTGGCGCCGGTCGCTCCTCCCTCGTCCTCAAGCCCCAAGCCCGGCGCTCTCGCGAGCCGCCGCTATCTCAGGAGCCTGTAAGCGACTCCGGTCGGGAAACGCCATGCCGCTGCCTCTTTCATCGCTGTCGCGCATCTGCCGCTCCGTCGCCGACTTCCTCGGCGCGGAGCTGGAGGCCAACTCCAACTCGATCCGCGTGCTCATCGGCAGCCCCGCCGATGCCGCGAAGGACTTCGAGAGCGAGCACCGGATCAACCTGTTCTTCTACCTGGTCGAGCCGAGCGGGTTCGGCGCCTTCGCTTCGGACGAGACGTGGCAGGTCCGCCTCCACCTCCTCGTCACGGCTTTCGGCGTCGCCGAGGGCCAGGTGGGCTCGGGGGAGAACGACCTCCGCCTGCTGGGCGGCGCACTGCGCGTGTTCCACGAAAACCCGGTCCTGCCGGCCTACGACCTCGACGGCATGGCGGTGCGCGCGCAGGTGATGTTCAACCCGCTCACGCTCGATCAGATCAATCACATCTGGTCGACCCAGGGCGACGTCACCTACCGGCCGTCCGCCGCCTATGAGCTGGCCCTGGTGCCCATCCCACCGAGCGAGGTGCGAATCCCCGGACCGATGGTGGGATCGATCGGCGTGGAGGTCTTCAAGGATCTGAAGATCCACCCCTTCGGCGGCAACCAGGTCGCGCCGGTCGCGCCGATACCGACGGCCCGCGCCGTGAACACCGACCGCCCCGACTGGACGCCAGCCCTCTGCGTGGTCGCGGGCGGCGAGTGCGGGCTGAGCCTGTCGTTCGAGGTCGGGAGCCCGGAGCTGGCGGCGTTCACGCCCCAGGCCTGGATCGCCGGCCTGCCCGGCAGCCCGGTGACTCTGCGCTGGGATTCGTGGGAGGCCGACACCGGCTGGACCGCGCTGGCGGACCATGT
>JANOCF010000619.1:0-2187 GCA_031412055.1 Holophagales bacterium
CTCGGGCTGGCGATCAGTCGGGAGTTCGACCTCCTGAGGGTGGGGGACGTCACTGTCAGCAGCCAGGTGGACCTGGGGAGCGTCTACGACATCCGGTAGCCTTAGAAGGAGGGGGAGGCCCGGGCGGTCCAGGGGAAAGAAAACCCTCGCCACGTCCTGCGGCTCAAGCCCGGGCAGGCGACCTGCCGGGTCCTGATCGCGGACGACATCGAGGACAACCGCCAGCTCCTGGAGCAGCTCCTGGCCCCCATCGGTTTCGAGACCCGGCTTGCGACCAACGGGGCGGAAGCCGTCCAGGGGTTCGAGGAATGGCGGCCTCATCTGATCCTGATGGATTTCCGCATGCCGGTGATGGACGGCCATGAGGCGATCCGCCGGATCAGGGCCATGGCGGGCGGCGGGACCACCAAGATCATCGCCGTGACCGCAAGCGCGATGGACGACAACCGCCAGGAGTTGATGGAGGTCGGTGCCGACGACTTCATCGGCAAGCCGTTCCGGGAGGCCGAGCTGTTTCAGAAGATCCACACCCACACGGGAGTGGATTACGTCTATGCCGAACGGCCCGATGCCGAGGTCCGGGAGGGAGCGGCCGAGCTCTCGCCCGAGTCCCTAAAGGGCTGGCCGCGGGATGTCATCGGCCCGATGCGCGAGGCCGTCATCAGGGCGGACCTGGATCAGTTGCTGGCGAGGATCCAGGAGATCGAAGCCCGCGACCCCCGCGTTGCCCAGGGGCTGCGGAGCCTGGCCGAGGGTTTCCAATATCAGAAACTCCTCGATCTCTTCAGTGTGGAGGGGCCCCTTTGAATCCTGCACAGCCGAAATGTGGCTCCGACCGGCCCGCCAACATCCTGGTCGTGGATGACACCCCCGCCAATCTCCAGGTGCTGGCCGGCATGCTCAAGGACCGCGGATATAAAGTCCGCCCGGCCCCCGGCGGCAAGCTGGCCCTTCTGGCGGCGCGGCGTGATCCCCCGGACCTGATCCTGCTGGACATCAACATGCCCGAGATGAACGGCTACGAGGTGTGCGAACACCTCAATGCCGACCACGCGCTCAAGGGGATCCCCGTCATCTTCATCAGCGCCCTCACCGAGCCGCTTGACAAGGTGAAGGCGTTCGCTACCGGCGGGGTGGATTACCTCACCAAGCCGTTTCACATGGAAGAATTGCACGCGCGTGTGGATACTCATCTGAACCTCCGCTGCCTGCAAATCGAGCTGGAAGCGGCCAACGCGCGACTGTCCCACGCCAACGGACGGATGTCCCGCGACCTGAGGGCGGCGGCGAAGATCCAGGAGACCTTCCTGCCCCGCTCTGTGCCCCGCGTCCCGGGTGCGGACTTCGCCTGGGCCTACCGGCCCTGCGACGAGCTGGCCGGCGATGGCCTGAACATGATCCCGCTCGGCGACGACAAGGTCGCGCTCTACATCCTGGACGTCAGCGGCCATGGCGTGGCCTCGGCCCTCCTTTCGGTTAGCCTGAGCCGCCTCCTGTCGGCTCCGTCGGAGCCGTCCTCGATCCTCGTCCGGGGCGGGGATGCTGGAGATCGGCCCGAGATCACTCCGCCCGCCGAGGTTGCCGCCCGCCTGAACCGGCTCTTCCCGTTCGACTCGGCGACCGAGCAGTTCGCCACGCTGGTTTACGGGGTCCTGGACGCCGCGAGCGGGGAGTTCCTCTACGTCTCCGCGGGGCACCCCGGCCCGGTTCATCTGCCCTCCGGCGGCCACCCGGTGATCCTGGAGGGCCGGGGGTTCCCGATCGGCCTGGCCGACGACGCCTACGAGGAGCGTTCCGTCCGCCTGGGCACGGGGGACCGCCTCTATCTCTACTCCGACGGCCTCTCCGAGGCGATGGACCCCGCCGGCATGCTGTTCGGCGACGCCCGGCTCCTGGAAGCGATCGGACGAGAGCGGTCCGAAGGGCTCCAGGAGAGTGTTGCTGCCCTCCTGGAGCAGATCTCGCGGTGGCATGGATCCGAGAGACTTCAAGACGATCTCTCCATCCTGGCGATCGAGGTTTTTCCGGGCGGCTTTGCCCCCAGAAAAAGTCCTTGATTCGGCAACCGCGCAAGAGCGAACCCGGGACAGGGCCCGCTGGGCGAGCCCTGCGTGCAGTGGCTCGAGTGGCACCGAATCGCCCGAGCATGCCGTCGTGAAGCGTCGGGACGGACGTGACGAAACGGCG
>JANOCF010000620.1:0-2389 GCA_031412055.1 Holophagales bacterium
CCGCGGTCGCGGGAGTCCTCCAGCACCAGCACGCGTGACTGCACGAGCTGTGTGAGCTCCGGCCGGGTGAAGCGAGTCTGCAGGCCGTCGACGGAGGGCGCCTTGTTGGTCAGGCTGACCTCCGGGTCGATGTTGCTCAGCATGCCGGCGATCGCGGCCGCGGCGTAGGCGCCCGGCAGGGTGACCTCCCGCCTGGAGGCGGCGTCAGTCGTGCGGATGCCCGGCGCGACGAAGATCACTCTCGGGCTGTCCAGGCCGTGGCCGCGGAGCTGGTCCACGGTGGCGTTCAGAGCGCTGCCGGTGACGCCGATGCGCTCCGCCTGGTGGTTGTCGCCCGAAGCCGCCTCGCAGTGGGCCTTGAGCTCGCTGCCGTAGACGGTGCTGTCCAGACCGGCCGCGACCATGATGTGGGCCGGCTCGTTGAGGAGCAGCTCGAAGCCCTCGTCATAGTCGGTCGTGGCGGCCCCTTCGCCGTTGCTGCCCGGAGTCTCGCCGGCCTTCCCGAACTCGAGGAACTCTTCCTCGGATGCGAAGGCTTCGAGAACACCCTGGGGGAACGCGCCCGCGCTCGCGGTCACGAGCTGCGACCCGGTGCCTACGGCCGAGATCTGGTCGGCGAGGTGCTGCCCGTCGGCGACGATGTAGGCCTCGGTCGTGTTGCCGTGGCGGAGGGTGACCCTGCGGCTGCTCGCCTGGGAGACGATGTAGTCGGCGAGCACGGTGTCGTCGGCGGTCAGCTCGCCGGCATTGAAGACCAGGCTCGCGCCGTTGATCCGGACCTCTCCCGCGGGAGTGGGGTCGGTGGCCACGATCCGGAAGACGCGGGTCTGCCCGGTCGCGAAGACGCGGACCCGCACCCGGTTCCTGGCGCTGGCCTCCGGCGTTCTCAGGAGGGGGACGGTGTCGCCTCCCGCACGCTCCTCGTGGACGAAGGCCCTCTCGTCGGCCTCGGAGACGTTGATCGCGATCTGGTTGCCCCAGGTTCCGGGGCTGGTGGCCTCCAGACCCGCTCCGGCCCCGCCGGCGGCGGCGACCGTGTAGGTGGCCTGGCTCAGGGTGGCATCGTTGGCCACCCGCACGGCGAACACCGCGCCGGCACCGTGGCGGAACGCCTGCTCCAGCGCCCGCACCAGCGTCAGCTCGTCGCTGTTGCCGTCCACCCAGGGGTCGTAGTCGCCGAAGATCTCCCGCGCCTCGCCGTAGCTGCCGAGGAGCACGGCGTCGTCGACCGGCCCCTTGGCCGCGGTGCCCACGACTCCGAGGTTGCCCACGGAGACCCCGAGGGGTATGAGAAGCCCTTCATCCCGGACCTCGATGGAAACGCCTGGTAACACTAGCTCTGCCATGACTGCTGATCCTCCTTTCGGTTCCCTTTACGCGCCTTCGGCGCGGAGGTAGAGCACCGCGTTGCTTCCGCCCCAGGCGCCCGCCGCGGTGGTGATCTCCAATCGGTCCTTGGTTCGGGGCAGGTGAAGCCCCGGCGAGAAAGCAAATGTGCGCAGCCCGTAGCTGGCGGGGTTGCCGTTCAGGTCGGCCAGCTCGACCGTGTCCGCCGGCGCGGTGAGCACGGCCAGCAGGTCCCCCAGGGAGGGGAAGCTCATGCGGATGTGCTCCGCGGCGACCAGGTCCTGGAGGGTCGCGGCCACGGCCGGCGCTCCGGCGGCCCCGTCGAAGGTGCGCAGCACCTCGACCGCGGCTCCCGGGCTGTCGGGCAGGAAGGCGGCCACCGTGAAGCCCGACACCGAGGCGGGTCCTCGCAGCACGAGCGCCGGAGGCGGCGGGATCTCCCGCAACGCGTCCTCGCGCTGCCAGCGGATGACCCGGCCGGTCACCACGAAGGACTGCCGATCCGGCGAGCCCTCCTCCTCCGGGTCCGCGTGGACCGGGATGCGCGTGATGAAGCGGCGGCTGCCGTCGACGTCCCGGTACTGGTACTCGTAGAGGACGCGGTAGGAGACCGTCTTGCGCCAGTCTTGGGTCGTCGGGTCCTGCACGGGGAGCGAGAAGTCGGGGCCGTCGATCCGGAGGAACCCGACCGCGCGCAGCCCGTCGCGGGCGGCGAGCAGGTTGCCGTGCAGCTCCAGGGCCGCGGTGTCGGCGTCGTCCGGCAGGTTGCGGGTGATCTCGAAGAACACGCCCGCGTCGAGCCGCCCGCCCTTGAGGGCCACGGGGACCATGGAGCCGAAGACATCCACGCCGCGCCAGTTCGCCAGCCCCACGGGGCGCTCCCGCACACTGGCGAGCCGCGCCCGGTTGGGCTGGACCTCGCCTTCCAGATGTCCCAGCATCTGGGTGATGACCTGGTTGAGCGGTGGTGCTCCGTTGGCTTGAATATCCATATTGGATCTCGTTGAGTGTCCGCACACTCTGTGCGGCTACAGCGGTTGGG
>JANOCF010000621.1:0-5690 GCA_031412055.1 Holophagales bacterium
TGGTCCAGGGCCTCCTCCGCCACCGCAGCCGCGTACCGGCCAGGGACCGAGACCAGGACCCATCGTGCTTCCGGAAGCTGTTTTAGCGCGGTGGCCAGGCTGCGGGGACGATGCTCTCCTCCACTGTCTGAAGCGCCTCTCACTCGCAGCAGAGCATCGACGCGCGCCAGCGCTTCGGCAGCCGCGGCCTCGCTCTCCGCCTTGACCGCGACAAGCAGATCGTTCGGACCGCCCTCCTTGCCGACCTCCAGTCCTCCGGCCGCGAGCACGTCGCGGTTGGCCTGGGTGGCCATGACCACTCCGGCGTCGAGCACTCCCGGCAGCGCGGCAAGCGAGCGCTGAAGCTGCATCAGGACGATCGAATCGTAGTAGGAGCCGGCGCGGACGGCGCAGCGGGTGACCGGCTCGGGCTTCACCCTTGCAGCGCCCTCTCGAGGTCGGCTCCCCAGGCCAGCAGGGCCGCGTCTTCCCACCACCGGCCGGCGATCTGGAGGCCCATGGGCAAGCCCTCCGCGCTGAGACCCGCGGGAAGGCCGAGGGTGGGCAGGCCGGCGTGGGTCCAGGGCAGGTTCATGATCGGATCGCCCGTGCTGGCGAGCCCGCGCGGAGCGGGCCCCAGGGCCGGCGGCGACAGCCAGAGGTCGATCCCGTGCGCATCCATCGAAGCTGTCAGGTCGCGGCGCAGCGTCTCCAGGCCGGCAAGGTCCCGCTCCATCTCTTCCGCGGTGACATTCTGGCCGCGCTTGATCAAGTCCGCCGTCTGCGGAGCGTACAGGCTGCGGTAGCGCCGGAACCACTCGTGGTGGACCCGTGCCGCCTCGGCCGCGACCAGGCGGCGGTGCCGCGCCTCGATCTCCTCGAAATCCGGCATGGCGGGCATGGACCAGATTTCGAAGCCGGCCTCGGTGAGCCGCTTGCAGGCAGCGTGGAAGTGGATCTGCCCCTCCTCGGAAGGACGCGAGAGATAGGGGCCTTCAGGCACCCCCAGCACCGGCCGGCGTTTCTGAACCGCGGGCTTCCAGTCCTGGCATAGAAGCCTCGCCGCGAGCGCCGCGCCCTTCACGTCGGGGGTGAAAGTCCCGACGTGATCGAGCGAAGGGGCGAGCGGGACTACGCCTTCCGTGGAGATCCGGCCGTAGCTGGGCTTGAATCCGACCACGCCGCAGAAGGCCGCCGGCCGGAGGATCGAGCCGATGGTCTGCGTGCCGAGCGCCAGATCGCAGAGGCCCGCCGCAACCGCCGCCGCGGAGCCGCTGCTCGACCCTCCCGGGGTGCGCTCCGGATGGTGCGGGTTGCGGGTGGGTCCCGGCGCGAAGTAGGCGAACTCGGTCGACACGGTCTTGCCCAGGATCAGGGCGCCGTTCGCGCGGAGAGCGGCGACGGCCGGCCCTTCCGGTCCGCGCAACTGCTCGGGAGGCAGGCGGCTGCCGGCCCGCGTCGGGAACCCCTCCACGTGAAAGTTGTCCTTGATGCCGACAGGGACGCCGAACAGCAGCGGCCGGGCGTCGGGATCGGGATATTGCTCGAGAAGCGCGTCGGTCTCGCGTTGCAGGCGCTCGAAGCGGCCCTCCTCGGGAAGGAAGGCCTGGAGCGACGGCTCGCGTGCCGTGAAGCGGGCTTCCAGGCTCTCCAGCGCGTCCGGCGTCACTCGGTCACCTGCTGCATCCTCTCCGCCGCCAACTGCACCGAGTCGACGATGTGCTGGTAGCCGGTGCACCGGCAGAGGTTCCCGGAGATGGCCTGCCGGATCTCGGTCTCCGTCGGGCTCGGGTTCTCCTCCAGGAAGGGTACGAGCGTCATCAGGAATCCGGGAGTGCAGAAGCCGCACTGCAGGCCGTGCTTCTCCCAGAAGGCCTGCTGCAGCGGATGGAGCTCGCCGGGGGCCGGAGCCAGCCCCTCGACCGTGGTGAGCTCGCGGCCGTCCGCCTGCACGGCGAGGATCAGGCAGGAGCGCACGGGATCGCCGTCGAGCAGGACCGTGCAGGCGCCGCACACCCCGTGCTCGCAGCCGACATGGGTGCCGGTCAGGCACAGGTCGTGGCGAAGGAAGTCGGAGAGCAAGAGGCGCGCCTCCACCTCCCGCTCGTAGGTTCTGCCGTTGACGGTCACCTTGACTCTATGATGCACGCTCAATCACTTCCTCCCGCCCGGACGGAAGCCCGGCGCAAGGCACGGCCCGTGAGAACACGGGCCAGGTGCCGTTTGAAATCCGCCGAAGCGTGGATGTCGCCGGTGGGATCCATCTCTTCCCGTGAGGCCTTGTCCGCGGCCTCGGCGATCACCTTGTCGGAAAGGTCGGTGCCCACGAGCATCCGGGCCGCCTCCCGCGCGTCGACCGGCCCGTCGCCAACGCTCAGGTAGACCAGGCGGGCCTCCCGGCAGAGGCCGGCATCGTCGAGCGAGACCCGGGCTGCGATCCCGACCTGGGCATAGTCGCCGTGCCGGCGCGCGACCTCCAGGAAGGCCCAGCCGGTACGCGGGGGCGGAGGCGGCAGGGCCACCTCGACCAGCATCTCGTCCGGCTCGAGGACGGTCGTGAAGAGTCCGGTGAAGAAGTTGCGGGCCTCGACCCAGCGCTCGCCGCCTGCGCGCTGGAGCCGGAACCGGGCATCCAGGGCCACCGCGACCGCCGGCAGCTCCGCGGCTGGATCGGCGTGCGCCAGGCTCCCTCCGACCGTGCCCCGGTTGCGGATCTGAGGGTGGGCAATGAAGGGGACGGCCTCGTGGAGCAGCGGCGCGAGCCGCCGCACGAGAGGATCGCGCTCCAGTCTTCGCTGCCGGGTCATGGCGCCGATCCGCAGCCCTCCGCCGTCTTCCCGGATGTAGTCCGAGTCCTGCAACCGGTTGAGGTCCACCAGCAGGGACGGCTGTGCCAGCCGGAAGTTCATCACCGGAATCAGACTCTGCCCCCCGGCCAGCAGTTTGGCCTCGCCTCCGTGCAGGGCGAGGACATCCAGGGCGGCGTCCAGCGAGTCGGGCGCCAGGTACTCGAACGGGGCCGGCTTCATGTATGCCTCCTTCGATGCGGAGTCATTCTAAGCCGGAACGCCGTTCAATCGCCGATGTCGCCGATATCCTCCCCGATGTCCTCGTTCCAGACATGCGGATGGGCCGCGATGTAATCGGCGAGCATGCGGATGCACTCGTCCGATGCGAGATCGATCACCTCGACCCCGTTTTCCCGCAGCCAGTCGACACCGCCGGAGAAGTTGACCGACTCCCCTACCACGACCATGCCGATCTTGAACTGGCGCACGAGCCCGCTGCAGTACCAGCAGGGCGCCAGGGTCGTGACCATGATTGTCTGGCGGTAGCTGGTCTGCCGTCCCGCCTTGCGGAAGGCGTCGGTCTCGCCGTGGATGGAGGGGTCGTCCTCCTGCACGCGGCGGTTGTGCCCCCGCCCGAGCAGTCGCCCATCGCGGTCGAACAGGGCCGCGCCGATTGGGATGCCTCCTTCGGCCAGACCCTGCCGGGCCTCTTCGATCGCGACACGGAGCATGGCCTGATAGTCGATCGGGTTCGTCATGATCGGAGGATATCGCCGATCGTCGTCGAGGAGGAATCGGTTCTTTTCACGATCGACCGCGGCGCGTCCGGCCCGGCAGCGCCGCACCGATCGCGCCCCCGGCAACGGCTCCAAGAACCATGGACCAGTGCACCGCGTGATCCCGCGGGCGAGGTCCGCCTTCCCAGGCGACAGGCGGGACCAGGGTCGCGGCAAGCATCACCAGGACCGCGATCGAATGCCCGGCCACCCCTCCCCAGAAGACCCGGCGCCATACAGGCGGACGGCGGCGCAGCCGGTGTCCAAGAGCCAGAAGCAGCGCCGGCACCACGAACATCCCCACCAGCAGCACCCAATTCTCCAGGGTCATGACCGTGCCCGCGGAAAGAGCCACAACCAGTAACCGCTCAGCAGCAGCAGAATGAGAGCCACCGCGGCGGCGTCGGTGAGGAGGACCCAGCCGTCGCCGAAGATCTCGCCCGAGTGTAGTTTTTCCAGGAAGACGTCGTTCCTCTCCCCCACGTGAAGGACCTGGCCGGTGTTGAGATCCAGGTCGACTTCCTGGACCGTACGATCGTCGAAGCGCACCTTGATGAGACCGTCTCCCGGGCGGACGTCCATCCGGTCGATCCCGGCCGCCGCCACGTCCGGTCCAACCGCGGCTTCGGCGCGCCGCGCCAGCTCAGCCAGGGGCAGGGCGCTCTCGAAGGGACCGCTCGGCGTGTGGGCGACGTCCGGCATCAGCCCGAGCGGGCGCTTGTGGTTGAGCAGGATTCCGGT
This sequence comes from Holophagales bacterium, assembly GCA_031412055.1. GTDB lineage: Bacteria > Acidobacteriota > Thermoanaerobaculia > Multivoradales > UBA5704 > DATMER01. The sequence goes on from JANOCF010000621.1 coordinate 4,286, forward strand.
CACCGAGACGAGCAGGACGACCCCGGTGGCCAGAAGCCCAAGCCACAGGTGAAGATAAAAAGTCCAGCGCGAAAACTTCCGCAAGCGGGACAACGTTTGACCTCCTTTGACCTCCACGTTCGCCGCGATATGCCCTGACAACCTCGTCAAACCTTCCGGCCGGCCCGGATCCCATAGTACCGGGAACAGTTTGGGGAGCTCCGCTATGCCGCGATCCGATCCGCGATACGCTCACCCGGCCATGGAAGAACCGTTCCTCGACGATGCCGGCGGCGAGCTGCGAATGGAAGGGGTGCCGCTCGCGGAGCTGGCGGAACGGCTCGGCACCCCCTTTTTCCTGATCAGCGCATCCCGTCTGCGGGCCAACTACCAGGCCCTCGAACGGGGGCTCGGCGCGGGAGCTGTCCTGCGCTACTGCGCCAAGACAAACCGCGAGCCTGCAGTGCTCCAGGTGATGAGCGCCCTCGGCAGCCACCTGCTGGCGAGCCATGCCGCCGAAGCGGCCCTCGCGGTCCGTTGCGGCTTTCCGCCGGAGCGGATCGCCTACGCGCGGCCCGTGCTCACGCCGGAAGAGCTGGACACGGCGCTCGGGCTCGGGGTCCCGCTCTTCCATGTCCACCGCCCGTCCGACCTGGTGGATCTCGAAGCCGCGGCGGCTCGCGCCGGCAGGCCGGTCCGCGTCTCGTTCCGTCTGCGGGGAGCAGGGGGCCTGTCACCCCTCGGCCGGCTCAACCGGCGGCTGGGGCTCGATGCGAACGAGATCGTCGAGGCCGCGCATCGGGCCGTAGCGTCGCCCTGGCTGGAGCCAGCCGCCTTGAACTTCTACCTGGGGACGCAGCAGTCGTCGCTCGACGGCTTCACGCGTGTTTTCCGAGGAGTCCTGGATCTTCTGAAGAGCGTGGCCTCGAAAGCCGGGGCGGTGCTCCCGGAGGTGAACCTCGGCGGCGGCATCCCATCGCCCACTCTTCGGCGGGTGGGACCACGCCACGTGATCGGGCGCCTGCGGGACCGGCTCGGCGAGTCGGCTCCCCCGCGCAACCTGGAGGCGTTCGCCGCCGGGCTGGGAGCGCGGTTCCGCGAGCTGGTCGAAACGTCCGGTCTCTCCGCGCCGCCGATCCTCGCGGCCGAGCCGGGCCGATCGATCGTGGGAGACGCGGCGGTGCTCATCACCCGTGTCCGAGCCGTGCGGGGGAGCTGGCTCTTCCTGGACGCGAGCCGAAACCACCTGCCCGAGTCGCCCGTGCTTTTTGCCCGGCGCATTCTTCCCCTGTCCAGGGACGATCGGGGAACGGAGCGCTTCTGGAACCTGTCCGGCTGCACCTTGAACACTCTCGACGTGCTCGACCTGCACCGCCGCCTGCCTGCGCTCGCGCCCGGAGACGGCCTTGCCTTCTGCGACGCGGGG
>JANOCF010000622.1:0-2726 GCA_031412055.1 Holophagales bacterium
CACAACATCGGGGAGTGACCACCCTACTCCGTCGGTCGCGCCACCGGCGAGCATTTCCGCAAACATGTCCGAAACCTCGCGGGCCTTCTGCTCATCGGCCGCGAGAGCGATGCCCCGGTACAGCTCCTCAGCGGTGAAGGGAAGCAAATCCGGATCGATGTGGGTTCTCTGAAATCTGTCGCGGTTTCTCTCTAAACTTTGGCGCGCCAGGGAGAGTCAAGCTGCGTCTGCGACGGTGTCCTGCGTAAGGTCCTCCCTGTGGTTGCGGGTGCGGTAGGAGCGACCGCGGAGCACGTAGTGGGTGCCGCGCTCCAGGAGCCGGTCGAGGATGGCCTCGGCGAGATCGGGATCATGCAGCACCTGCCCGAGCGCCGCCAGAGGCTTGTTGGTGGTGACGATGGTGGAGCGGCGCTTCAGGTGGCGGATGCTGACGACACGGAAGAGCACGTTGGCGGCGTCTGCGGCGTAGCTCTGGTAGCCGAGCTCGTCGATGACGAGGACGTGCGGGTGCACGTACGGTTCGAGCGCGGCCTCCAGCCGGCCCGTGAGCGCGGCGTGGGAGAGCGCGCCGATGAGTTCGTCGGCGGAGGTGAAGCAGGCCTCGAAGCCGTTCTGGATGGCGCGGTACGCGACGGCGACGGCCAGGTGCGTCTTGCCGCGCCCGGGCGGGCCGGAGAAGATGGCGGAGCGGCCTTCGCTGACGAGCTCGGGGCCCAGCAGCGTCCCCAGCATCTGCATGCGCACCGAGGTCTGGAAGGTGAAGTCGAATTCCTCGATGGTGCGCAGGTAGGGGAATCGCGCCCTGCGCACGGAGCGGGTGATGCGCGTCTGGGCGCGGTGGGCGATCTCCTCGGCGGCGAGCGTCTCGAGGAAGTCGCGGTAGCTCATCCCCTCCGCCTCGGCGCGCAGGCCGAGTTCCGCGTAGAGGCGGCGGATGGTGGGCAGGTGGAGCCGCTTGAGCATGGCGTCCAGGTCGCCCGTGCCGAGCGCCGCGCTCACGAGGCCACCTCCGCAGCGATGCGCACGACGTACTCGGCACCGTAGAGCCGCTGGAAGAGCGCGCGCTGCAGGAGGCGGAGGAAGCGTGGCTCGCCGACCTCCTCCAGCAGCGCGAAGAGCCGCTCCACGTCGGCCTTCCAGGTGTGGGGACGGGCGTGGATCAGCTCGGTGAGGTAGCCCTCGCCCACGGGTCCGAGCTCCAGGATGCGCTCGCGCATGAAGTACAGCCGCTTGCGGGCACCCGCGACCGAGGCGAGCTGCTCGGCGCGCTGGCCGGTGAGGTAGCTGGTCCTGCCGCGGGGAAAGCGCGGGTGCGTGGCCTCGAAGCGCCCGCCGGCGGTGGAGATGCGCACCCGGTCGGGGTAGAGGTGCAGCGTGGCGGGGATGCCGCATGCGCCCGCCGGCATGGCGTAGCGGATCCCCTGGAACTCCACCATCGCGGTGGGCCCCACCTGGACGGGGAAGCGCAGCGGGTACTCGGCCGGCGGGACTGCGAGCGGCTTCATCCGCTGCCGCTCCGCCGCCAGGCGCTCGGCGGGGATGATGCCGGTGGCGCGGGAGGGGCGCTCCTCGTTGCCGGCCGTGAGCCACTCCACGAGCTGGCGGGGCAGGTCGTGCTCCAGGTCGGCGAAGCGGCGGGCGCGGAAGAAGCTCTTCTTCACCCAGCCGACCAGATTCTCGACCGCGCCCTTCTGCTCGGGGCTCCGGGGCGTGCACAGCTCGACCGTGAAGCCGTAGTCGATCGCCACCTGCGCCAGCGTGGAGTTCCACCGGGGACGGCCGTTCTCGTCGCGCCCCAGCACCACCGTCTTCGGGTTGTCGAAGACCACGCGCAGTGGGACGCCGCCCGCGTGCTCGAAGCAGGCGAGCAGCGCGCGCACCAGCGACTCCACCCGCTCGTCGGGGACGATCACCACCCACACCCAGCGCGAGTGCTTGAGCCGGTAGGCGGCGAAGTGGATGCGCTTCGTCCGGCCGTCCAGCAGCCGCACGTCGGCCACCCCGAAGTCGAACTGCGCGAACTCGCCCGCCACGCCCTCGAAGCGCACCATCAGCGCCGACGGCAGCTTCGCCTTCTCGATGCGGAACACGCGGTAGAACGTGCTCTCGCCCAGGGTAACGCCTTCCTCGCGCAGCTGGCGCAGCACCTCCAGCGGCGGCGCCTGCGGATCCTCCGCCACCAGTTCGCGCATCCGTACCGCAAGCGTCTCGGGAACGGGCGGACGCCCGACACGGTGGGCTTTCCGGACGCGCTGGTCGTCCGGCTCCGCGACGGGCGCCTCCTTCGCGATCCGCTGCACGGAGCGCACCGAGATGCCCATCTGCTGCGCGATCTCCTTCGTGGGCAGCCCCGACTGCACCAGGGCCTGTACGGCGTGTCTGTCGATCATCCGGATCATCCTCCCTCGCCTTCCGAACGGTGGGCAGCAGCCCTGCACGGAACGGCGACAACATGGGGTCAGTGACCCTGGATCGCGCCAGAGTTTAGAGAGGATCGGCGACAGATTTTCGGGAACTCACAACAGGGCACCGGGTGTGCCCACGACTACAGGCGGCCAGCGTCTCGGGTGTGCAGCGTATTCCCGAGGACCCCCGAATAGGGGCCCTCAAGCAGCGTTCGTCCTTCTTCGCCACGAGCTTGACATCGTGGCCCATAGAAGGAAGTCAACGCTCGTTTTCTGGATCCGGCATCATCTGGATCAGTCCGTGAACGGGTCCAGGAGATC
>JANOCF010000623.1:0-2049 GCA_031412055.1 Holophagales bacterium
GGCATCCCTACCATCGTGGGGATTTTGGGGCTGACCGCCACTCTCAAGACCGGTCAGGTTGTGACCATGGACGGGGCGGCAGGGACGGTGCGGGTGGTGGAGGAGTAGCTACTTCGGAAACAGCCGCCGGACCGGGATCGAAGCTCCCGGCGCGAAGAGCGGAGAGACCTCGTCCAGCGAGGTCAGAACGGTTCGGCTGCCGTACCGGTCGGCTGTCGGTTCGCGGTAGACCTCGAGCTGCCGGGCGACCAGGCTCACGATCCAGTACTCCGGAACGCCTGCGCGGGCGTAGAGCTCTCCCTTGATCTCCCGGTCGTAATGGAGAGAGGTGTGGGCCACCTCGGCGATGAGGACGGCCGAAGTGGGATGGGCGTCCCCGTAGTCGTCGGGGTCCGCGGGAACCACTGCGAGATCCGGCTCTGGCTCCGAGTCGTGGGATAGGGCGAGAGGCATCTGCTGCCGCACATCCAAGCCCTCTGGGAGACAGCTCTGAATTTCCCGGTGGACCTTCCGCAATGCGCTCGCATGATGGCTGCTGTGGGCCGTCATGTCGTAGAGGACCCCCTCCACCAGCTCGACCTTCCAATCCTCCAGCCCTCCCAGTTCCACGCAGCGCTCATACTCCTCCCGGGTCCAGTGATGGGGCTCAACCCTTGCCGTCACCATGGCATGACCTCCTGCCGTCCGCTCCGCGCTCTCCTCTGAGGGCTCGGAACTTTTTTTCGGATTGTAGCTCATGATTCGGCTTCCGGACATGGGAAGGGGCGACGGAGGTTGACAGTCGGAGCCAGAGTGTTGTTACCTGGGACGATGTAATCCGCTGGAGGATCTGACATGCGTACTGTGACCCTGGAAGTCTCCTCACGGCAGGAAACCAACCGTCGTTTCCTCCGAGCTTTTGAGGGACAGCCGCAAGGAGAATTCATCAGCTTCGAGACACCGGCGCTTTTGTTCAAGGTGCTGACGCAGAAGCGTTGGGAGCTGCTCTCCACACTGACCGGCGCCGGACCCTTGACACTGCGGGAGGCGGCCCGCCGGGTTGGGCGCGATGTCAAAGCCGTGCATGGCGACGTCCATTCGTTGCTCAAGGCTGGAATTCTCCACAAGACCGAGGACGGGCAGATCGTGTTCCCGTTTGACGCCGTGCACGTTGATTTCATGCTGAAAACAGCCTGAGTCTCTCCTGCCACCGTTGTTTAAAACCGTGGAGCCCAGCTCGGATCCCACGGCGGGATCACCCCCAGCGCCTGCAAGCCTAGCACCGCGCCGGCCGCGGCAAAGCTGAGGACGAAGCGCTGGGCCGTCCACTCCCTGGGCCGCAGGGGTACCGCTCCCCTCAGCTCTCTCGTGACGTTCAGCCACGAGACCAGCATGGTCACCCCCAGGATGGCCAGCGGGGAGGACAGGTTGCCGTCTCCCTTCACCAGCCACGGGATCACCACCACCAGCACCCAGGCCAGGGCTCCGAGGGCAGGCGCGGCCAGGGCGCGGATCCCCGACCCGAAGCGCTCCAGGCGGAAGACTCCCGTGTCCAGGCTGAAGGCGACCACTGCGGTGAGCGCGGCCAGGTAGGGGGCGAAGAAGGGCCCGGGGTCGCGCAGGCCGTTCGCCAGCACCAGCATGCTGAAGGGCGGGAGGAGCGCCCGCACGAGCGTCCGCACCCGGATCCCGGAGAGATGGCCCGGAGGAGCGAAGCGCTTCCAGAGCGCCAGGTATCCGCCGAAGCCCAGGAAGACCGGCAGCGCCCAGTACCAGTTGCCCAGCGACCACGTGCCGTACGCGAAGAGGAGGAAGGTGATCGCCCCGCCCACGTTGAACGAGCGCATCCGCCAGACCGCGAGTCCCACGACCAGACACATGACGAAGAGGGAGACATTCTGGAAGGCCACTTCGGAGAGCGGCTTGGTGGTGATCTTCCCCAGGATCACCACCACCGCGAGCGGGATGAAGAGGTTGTCCGCCCCCTGCAGCGAGATCGCTTCGAAGCCCGTCACCAGCGCCGCCACCAGCACCACCGCCAGCACGCAGACCGGCCGCGGCAGGTCGGTC
>JANOCF010000624.1:0-5492 GCA_031412055.1 Holophagales bacterium
ATCACGGCCTGCGAGGCGCCGTCGATCAATGCCGACTCTTCGAGCTCCCGCGGGATCGTATCGAAATACCCCTTCATCATCCAGACGCAGAAGGGGATCGCGGTCACCGCGTACATCAGCACCAGGGCGAGATAGCTCGACCCCAGCCCGAGCCACTGCACGATGATGATGTAGAGCGGGATCATCATGAGCGTCCCCGGGAACATCTGCGACACCAGGAACGACATCAGCCCGGCGCGCCGGCCCGGGAACTGGAAGCGGGAAAAAGCGTAAGCCGCGGTGCTCGACAGCATCACGCCCACCACCGTGGTCGCCAGCGAGACGATCACGCTGTTGAGCATCCAGCGGGCGAACGGCTGGTCGGTGAAGAGCGACCGGAAGTTCTCGGTCGAGACCTGCGCCGGCCACGGCGTAATGGCCCGCAGCCGGTCGGACAGAGCCGGGTCCGGCGGCAGGTCCGAAATGCTCAGGGTCTGCCCGCCGGAGAAGGCGATGGTCAGCACGAACAGCAGCGGGTAGACCGTGATGATCAGCATCGCGATCAGGAAGAGATGCAGCGGCCAATGTTTTTTCATCCGATCGCCTCCGTGGCCCTGGTCACCCGGTTCTGCCAGGTGCCGTAGGCGAGCAGGATGAGGAAGATGATCACGGAGTAGGCCGCGGCGTAGCCGTACCGGTACTGCTCGAAGGCGAGCTTGTACGCCTGGGTCATCAGGATCTCCGTGGCTCCACCCGGCTGTCCGGCCGAGACCAGGTAGATGACGTTGAACATGTTGAAAGTCCAGATGACCGAGAGGATGATCGCCGGCACCAGCGCCGGGCGCAGGGACGGCAACGTGATCGATTTGAACTGCTGCCAGCGGGTCGCGCCGTCCACCCGCGCCGCTTCGTAGAGCTCCGCCGGGATCGATTGCAGGGCGCCGAGCGAGACGACCATCATGAACGGAAAGGACAGCCAGCCGTTGGTGGTCAGCACCGCCAGGAAGGAGGTCAGCGGCCGGTCGAACCAGGCGATCGGGTCGAAGCCGAGGATCGGCAGGATCTGGTTGACGACGCCGAACTGCTTGTGGAACATGCCTTTCCAGATCAGAGCCGTGATGTAGGTCGGCACCGCCCACGGAAGGATCAGCAGCACGCGGTAGAACGGGCGGAAGGCGAGGTCCTTGGTGTTCAAGGCCAGCGCCAGGAGCAGCCCGAGGGTGGTGCCGATGGTCACGTTGGCGATGGTCCAGACCAGGGTGAACCCCAGGGTCCAGTAGAAATTCTGATAGTTCCAGACCAGCCCTTCCGCCGTCCGCCGGGCCACGGAGGTATCGCGCAGGATCTCGGCGAAGTTGTCGAGCCCGGTCCAGGTCTGGAGAATCGACTGGTCGGAGTTGTAGATGTTCTGGTTGGTGAACGACAGGGCGACGCCGTACAGGAACGGGAGGAAGACCAGGAGAAGCATGCTGATGAGCGCCGGCACGGTGTAGGCGTAGGCGTGCCGGTGCTTCACCAGCGCGGCGCCGGTGCTGGAGGCCAGACCCAGGCCGACGAAGAAGAGAAGCGCCAGGGAGACCAGGGCGAGGACGATGACCATGCGGGTCAGGCGGCTCGCGTCGGCGCTCACCGCCTCGCCGAGCCGTCCCTCGTCGAAGGTCCCGCCGGACTGGATCAGCTCCCGGGGCTCGCGGTAGAGATTGGCGTCCCAGAGCTCGGGCGCGAGCGGCGGCTCGGAGGGCCGCCCGAGCTCGGTGAGCAGCGCTCCGGCCCGTTCCCCTTCCTGCTGGACGGCCGCCGAGACCGCCTCGGCCGTGGCCCGGCGCTCGGCCGCCAGGATCCGGCTGGAGTAGAGCCAGAAGCCGGTCAGGACAGCGGCCAGGAGGACGACCGCGGCCGCGGCCAGCGGAGCGCGCCTCTCGCCGAGGACCAGGCTCAGCAGAAGGAAAAGAACGACCACCGCGAGCCACGCGAGAAGGGTGTGGAGCCAGGGAAATCCGGTCGCCGCTGAAGTGGGCGTGGTCTCCATCTGGACCATGCCCGCGACCTCGCCGGCGCGCTCCACCGGCGCCGAGAGGCGGAGAGTTCCGCCGGGAAGCCGGTCGATTGCGATCTCCTCGGCGCGGGCCGCGCCTTCCAGCCCCTCGCGGTTGCCGGCCACGGCCGCGCGCAGCTTCTGCCCGAGGTCGTAGACCGGCTTCTCCTCGCGCTCCAGGCGTCGCGGAGCCGACCGCTCGCCCGTGTCCTTGGGATCGGTGGAAGCCTCCATCCGGGTCCCCTCGAAGGAGACGACCCGGATGGCCTGGACTTCCGGGTGCGCGGCGGCGAAGCGGGCCACGGCCTGGCGCACGGCATCGCCCGGATCGGGCTCCGCCGCCTCCGCTTCGCTGCCGGCGATCTCCGCCAGCTCGTCGCCGATACCCATGCCTTCGGCTTCCGTCTCCACCGGAGGAAGCTCCTCGCCGAGCCCGTAGGACGGCTCCTCTACAGCCGGAGCCTCTCCGCCGGCCCGGTCGATCACCTCAGCCAGCGCCAGGAGGGTGACGACCGACCGGCGCTCCGCCCGCTCACGGCTCTCGCCGTCCCGGGCGGCAGCCAGAAGAGCGGCGCCCAGACCGAGGCCGATCAGGGCGGCGACGGCGAGGCCGATCAGGAACCGGCGGCGATGGGATACGGGCCTATCCATCACTTATTTTTGCAGCTTGGAGATCCGCTCCACGACCTCTTTCTGAGCGCTGTCCATGGCCTGCTTCGGAGTCGCGGTCTTCTTGACGATCGTGTTCATGGCCGTGGTCACGGGCGACCAGACCATGGTCATCTCGGGGTAGTTGGGCATGGGCACGGCCACGTCGACCTGCTTGCGGAAGGCCGCGAGAATCGGGTCCTTGGCGACCTGAGGGTCGGCGTAGACCGCCTTGTTGGCCGGGGTCTGCCGGCCTTCCAGCGCCATGACCTTGCCGGCCGGGACGTCGGTCAGGTACTTGATGAAGTCGAAGGCCGCGTCCTTGTTCTTGGACGGCGCGGCGATGTAGACCCCTTCGACCGTCATCCAGGGGCGCATGGGCTTGCCGCCCGCCTCGGAGATCGCCGGCAGCGGGGCGAGCCCGTAGTCGATGTCCTTGGAGATCTCGCCCAGGAACCAGGGGCCGGAGAAGACCATGGCCGTCTTGCCCTGGTTGAAAAGCGCGGTGATCAGCGCGGTGGAGGGCTCCTCGGGCATGAACTTCTGGCCGATCCACTTGTTGAGCAGGTCGAGCGACTGGATGTTCTGGGCGGTGTTGACCGTGGGCTTGCGCCCCTGGCCGAAGACGCCGCCGCCGAAGCCGTTCATCAGGGCCGCGTGGTAGTAGAAGTCCGAGTACCAGTAGGCGAGGCCGAAGCGGCCGGACGCGGCGTTGGTCAGCTTCTTGCCCGTGGCCACCAGCTCGGCCGTGGTCTTGGGCGGCGCCTGCATCAGCTTCTTGTTGTAGATCATGGTGATGACCTTGAAGTTCAGCGGCAGCCCGTAGGCGTTCCCCTGGTAGGTCATCGCGTCCATGGTGGCCTTCAGGTACCGGCCCTTGATCTTGTCGTCGAGGAAGAAGTCGAGCGGCTCGACCGTGTTGCCGGCGGCCACCCAGCCGCCGAGACGGTCCTGGGCGAAGATGAAGACGTCCGGCCCCTTGCCACGGGGAACGGCCGCGGTGATCTTGTCGGCGAAGGCGTCATAGGGGACGGCCAGGGTCGCGACCTTGACCGCTTTCTGCGACTGGTTGAACTGGTTGACAACCTTTTCAAAGGCGGTCTTCTCGCCGCCGCGGTAGCCGTGCCAGACCACGATCTCCTTCTGGGCCGCGGCCACCCCGGTGATACCAGGAAGAGCGAGCAGCAGGATGAGGATGGCGCGGACGATTCCGGATCTCATGTGCGGATTTCTCCTTGTTGCGAGCTTGTGAGGCGCTGTTCCGTGGAGGCGTCGAACAGGTGGATCGAGTCCAGCTCCATCTCCAGCGCCATGTCCGTTCCCATCTCGGGCGCCCGGTGCGGATCGACCTTGGCGACCAGCATGTCCCCGTCGAGACCACCGACCCGGCCATGAACGATCACCTCGTAACCCAGCGGCTCGACGAAATCGACGCGCGCGGTCACCTTGGCCGTGCTCGCCTGCTCTCCCCGCGCCGACTCGCGGATGTTCTCCGGCCGGATGCCCAGCACGACCTTGAGCCCGTCCCGGCCGCGGGTGGCGGCGCGCAGCGACGGCGGCACGGGCAGCTTGAAGCTCGCAGCCGTGATGCTGTCGCCGCCGTCGGTCAGCGTCGCCTGCACGATGTTCATCGGAGGCGTGCCGATGAAGCCCGCCACGAAGAGGTTGGCGGGCTTCTCGTAGACCTCCAGCGGCGTGCCGACCTGCTGCAGGTTGCCGGCCTGCATGATGGCGATGCGGGTGCCCATGGTCATCGCCTCGATCTGGTCGTGGGTGACGTAGACCGTGGTCGTCTGCAGGTCCTTCTGGAGCTTGGAGATCTCGGCCCGCATCTGAACGCGCAGCTTGGCGTCGAGGTTGGACAGCGGCTCGTCGAACAGGAACACGGCCGGCTTGCGCACGATGGCGCGGCCCACGGCCACGCGCTGGCGCTGGCCGCCGGAGAGCTGCTTGGGCTTGCGGTCCAGGTACTCGGTGATGCCGAGGATCTCCGCCGCCTCGCGCACCCGCCGGTCCAGCTCCTCGCGCGGGGTCTTGCGGATCTTCAAGCCGAACTCCAGGTTCTCGCGCACGGTCATGTGGGGATAGAGCGCGTAGCTCTGGAAGACCATGGCGATGTCCCGGTCCTTGGGCGCCACGTCGTTGACCACCCGGCCGCCGATGGAGATGGTGCCGCCGGTGATCTCCTCCAGCCCGGCGATCATCCGCAGCGCGGTCGACTTGCCGCAGCCCGAGGGTCCCACCAGGACCATGAACTCCCGGTCCCGGATCTCCAGGCTGAAGTCCTGGATGACGGTCACCGGACCGTAGCTCTTCTTGATGTGGTTGAAGGTCACCTCGGCCATCAGCGGTTCACTCCCAGGATGCGCGCGTTGAGCGGCTCCACGGTAACTTCGATCCGTCCGCCGGAGCGGCGCACGTCTTCATCCTTCCAGAAATCCCGGACCTGCGCGTCCCGCCACTCGGCCGGCGCGTCGAAAGACGCCGTGGTCGGCGTCTGGCCGCGGTTGACCGCCACCACCACGGCGTCGCCGGCCGCCTCGTCCCGGCGCAGGAAGACGAGCAGGTCGCCCTCGCTCGACAGGCTTTCGTGCGCGGCCCGCGAAAGGGCGGGATGGGCTCGCCGGATGGAGATCAGGCGCCGGTAGTCCTCGCGCAGCGCCTCGTCGCGCGGCCGGCCCGAGCCGGGCTGCACCTGGCGGTCTCCCCACGGCATGTCGCTGCGGTTGTCCGGCCAGTCGCCGCCCGGACGCGCCACCTCTTCGCCGTAGAACACCATGGGGATGCCGCGGGTGGTCATCTGGAGCAGGGCGGCGAGGCGGAACAGCTC
>JANOCF010000625.1:0-3966 GCA_031412055.1 Holophagales bacterium
CAGCGCGCCGGCATCTCCGATCCGCGCATTCCGCGTCTCGCCGAGGGAGCCGTCCGCTGGCTGCTCGGGCACCGTCTGCCGGCCGGCGGCAGCTCCGCCTTCCCGTCTCTCCTCGCTCCGGGCCAGGAGCCCGAGCCGACCCGCTCCGCCTGGTGCTACGGCGATCCCGGCATCGCCGCCGTCCTGCTCTCGGCGGCGCGCAGCTTCGATCGCCCGGACTGGGCCGAGGAGGCTCTCGCCATCGCCCGGCTCGTGGCGCGCAGACCCCTTGAGGAGGTCCGGGCCATCGACGCCGGCCTCTGCCACGGCACGGCCGGGCTCAGCCATATCTTCCAGCGCATCTACCAGGCGACCGGCGACCCGGAGATGCAGGATGCCGCCCTCGCCTGGCTGAGGCGAACGCTGGCCCTGCGTAAACCGGGAACGGGCTGCGGCGGCTATCTGGTCTGGGCCAGCGAAGGGCAGCCAAACACCAACAGGTGGACCGGGGAGCCCGGGTTTCTCATCGGCAGCGCGGGGATCGGGCTGGCCCTGCTGGCGGCGGTCTCGGACGTCGAGCCCGCCTGGGACCGGGTGCTGCTCACTTCGGTCCCGCCGCGGCCCGGGATCGGAGAGGAAACCGCTTCGCGATGAGCACCGAGCCCGAGTTCGAGCCCTCCGGACTGGTCGTCCTCCGCACTCCGCTGCTGCCCGTCGAGGAGCTCGACGCGTGGAGCGCGGACTTGAAGGCTCCCCACTCTGGAGTCGATGAGGAGGCGCTCCGCGAAGCCCTGGCTCACGACCGCGCCCTGCTGCGCCAGCGTCTCCAGGCCCTGCTCAAACGGCCGGAGCTGCGCGAGGCCATCTTCCTGGCCTCGCCGGACCTCGCGGAGAGCCTCGCCCAGTGGCAGCGGGAGCCCGAGAGCAAGAAGGGCCAGCGCACCGAGCACGGGCTCGTGCGCTACTTCCTGCGCATGACCTCGCGCTCGACGCCCTTCGGCCTCTTCTCCGGCTGCACGGCCGGAGCGGTAGGCGCGGCCGGCGAGCGGACCCTCCTGGCGCTCGGCGAGCGCCGCGCCTACCAGCGGCACAGCCGGCTCGACATGGACTACCTTTTCGCCCTCTGCGAGGAGCTGGGCAAGAACAAGGAGACGCGGGCCGAGATCCTCTTCCACCCCAACTCCAGCCTCTATGAGGTGGCCGGACGCCTGCGCTACGCCGAGGCGCGCCTCGTCGGACGCCTGCGCAAGTACCACTTGGTAGCGGTCGACAGCTTCGACGCCCTCCAGAACACGATCGACCGCGCCGCGGAAGGAGCGCGCCTGGGCGATCTCGCGGCGGCCCTGGTCGCCGAAGATCCCGACCAGGAGATCACCCTGGAAGACGCGGAGGAGTTCCTTCACGACCTGGTCGACAACCAGATCCTGCTCCCCGATCTCGCGCTGCCCGTAACCGGCGAGGAGAGCACACCGGGCCTCCTGCGGCAGCTCGCGGACCTGCGCTCCACCGAGGAGGCGAGAGAGCTGCTGACGCGAACCGAGAGGGCGCTGGCCGACATCGACGCGCAGGGCCTCGGCTCCCAGCCCGACCGCTATCGCGAGATCGCCGGCGACCTCGAGCCGCTGGGCGTTCCGGTGGAAATGTCGCGTCTTTTCCAGGTCGACCTCGTCAAGCCGGCGCGGGAGGTCACGCTCGGCCAGAACGTGATCGACGAGCTCCTGCGCGGTGTCCGCCTGCTCCATCGTCTCACCGCGTCGCGGGCGGAAGGCCCGCTCAGCGACTTCCGCACCGCTTTCAGGGAGCGCTACGGCGACGGGCGGGAGATGCCGCTGCTGGAGGTCCTGGACGAAGAGGGCGGCATCGGCTTCGAGCGCTCGCGTCACGCGGCGGCCGAGGCCTCGCCGCTGCTCACCGGCCTCTTCTTCCAGCCGCGCAGCGAGCGGACCCAGATCACCTGGTCGGCGCAGACCAGCCAGCTGCTCCGGCTCGTCACCGAGGCCCTGGCGAGCGGCAAGATGGAGATGGAGCTCACCGAGGCGGACCTCGCCGCGCTGGAAGCGCGCGAGCGGACACCCCTGCCGGACGCGATTCACGTCATGGGATCGCTGGTCGCGGGCTCGCCGGAAGACGTCGAGCGGGGCGGCTTCCGCCTCCTCTTCGAGAACGCAGTAGGACCATCCGGCGCCAAGATGCTCGGGCGCTTCTGCCATGCCGACGACCGGATCTGCGCCGGTGTCCAGGAGCACCTCGCGGCCGAAGAGGCCTTTCAGCCGGACGTCCTGTTCGCCGAGATCGTGCACCTGCCGGCGGGGCGGATCGGCAACATCCTCGCGCGGCCCGTCCTGCGCGGCTACGAGATCCCCTTCCTCGGCCGCTCGGGCGCGCCGCGCGAGCGGCAGATCCCGGCCGACGACCTGCTGGTTACGGTGATCGGCGAGCGCGTCCGCCTGCGCTCGAAAAGCCTCGGCCGCGAGGTCCTGCCCCGCCTGACCACGGCCCACAACACCGCGAACGAGAGCCTGGGGCTCTACCGCTTCCTGGCGGCGCTGCAGGGACAGGGGCGGGAGCGCAACCTGATCTGGAGCTGGGGTCCCATGGAGGCCCTGCCGTTCCTGCCGCGCATCGTCTCCGGCCGTCTCGTGCTCGCGCGCGCCCGCTGGCGCCTCCGCAAGGCCGACCTGAAGCCGCTGGTCTCCGCGGTCGGCGCCGACCGCGTCCGGGTGGCGCAGGAGTGGCGCCGGGAGCACCGGATCCCGCGCTTCGTCACTCTGGTGGAAGGCGACAACGAGCTGCTGCTCGACTTCCACAACGTCCTCGGCCTCGACTCCGTGGTCGAGCTGATCAAGAACCGGGAAGAAATCCTGCTGTCCGAAGTGCTTCCGGCGGCGGACGAGCTGTGCGCCGAGGGTCCCGAGGGCCGGTTCTTCCACGAGTTCGTGGTTCCCTTCGTACGGCGGCAGCCCGTAGCACAGCGCATCAGCGCTGGCGAATCCCAGGTCGCTGCCCCGACCCTGCGGCGCAGCTTCGCGCCTGGGTCCGAGTGGCTCTACGCCAAGATCTACACCGGCACCGGCACCGCCGACCGGATCCTCCGCGAGAAAATCGGCCCCATCGCCCGGGAGGCGATCGCGGCAGGCGATGCGCGGAGCTGGTTCTTCATCCGCTACGGCGACCCCGAGTGGCATCTGAGATTGCGCTTCCGCGGCGAGCCCGGCCGCCTGCGCGACGCCGTGCTGCCCCGTCTCGCGGACGCTTTCGACCGCCTGCTGGGGACGGGCGCGGCCTGGAAGCTCCAGCTCGACACCTACGATCGCGAGATCGAGCGCTACGGCGGCGGCGAAGGGATCGAGCTGTCCGAGGAGCTCTTCTTCCACGACAGCGAGGCGGTCGTCGAGATGATCGACTCGCTGACCAGCGACGCCGGCGCCGATGCGCGCTGGCGCATGATCCTGGCGGGGATGGACCGCCTGCTCGACGACTTCGGCTACGACCTCGAAGCCAAGCTGAGGCTGTGCGAGATGGGCCGCGCCGGCTTTGCCAGCCGGTACAAGTACGAAGACGCGCTGCGGACGCCGATCGCGGACAAGATGCGCCAGGAGCGCGGCGCGCTGAGCCGCCTGCTCGCCGATCCCGGTTCCGCTTCCGAGGACTACCAGCCGGGGCTCGCCGCGCTGGAGCGGCGCTCCCAGGCCCACGCCGGAGTCGTCCGCGAGCTCAAGTCACGCCGGCTGCAGCAGCCGCTCGATGAAATGGTGCGCAGCTACGTGCACATGTTCGTCAACCGTCTCAGCCGGTCGGCGGGGCCCGAACATGAACTGGTGCTGTACGACTTCCTCGTTCAGCTCTACGGCTCGCAGCTCGCGCGCGCCCGGGCCGCCGCGAAGGCGCCCCGACCGCCGAAAGACGCGGCCCGGACGGAGCGCCGGGCCGCGCTGACTGAATAGGGAGGGACTTACTCCTCGACGCGCAGGTCGACGTACGGGGGCG
>JANOCF010000626.1:0-12392 GCA_031412055.1 Holophagales bacterium
GGACGGCGCTGCGGACTACGGCGGCCCTGGCGCTGGAGCGGGGGACGTTGTTGTAGTCGTGGTGCTCGGCCTCCAGAGTCTCGCCCGGCTGGGCCTGGAGACGGCCGTCGCCCAGGACGGCGGCTCCGGGCACGGGCTGCAGCGTGCCTTCAAAGATCCAGGACTCGCCCTCGGTCTCCCAGAGCCAGAGGGTCTCCTCGTCGCCCGTGGACAGCGAGCGGACCTGGACCTGTGCGGAGTCGGGGCCGCCGCTGCTCAGGCCGTTGGCCGCCTCGACCTGGACGCGCACGGTCTCACCCAGGGCGACCGAGGATGCAGGCTCACCCTCTTCGTTCAGGAGGCGGGTGATGGACTGCACGATCCCGGCGGTGTCCGACAGACTGCCATAGGCCACGGCCACCTGGCCGGTGACGGGGGGATCGGTCAGGGGGTTCGGCTCGAGGAATCCGTTGCCCTGGCCGGAAGTGTAGACCCGCAGGCGCATGCGGCCTTCGAACACACCCGTGTCCGTACCGGTCTCCCTGACGTTGAGCGGCTCGACGTCGACGCTCCGGTAGAGGGTCACGGCGACGGAGTCGAAGGCGCCGGGGTCGGCGTTGGCAGCCGGATCGACGATCCGGACCACCACCTCGGAGGCTTCCACGTAGAGATTCGTGGGACGTCCCTCCCGCCGGTCGATGAAGCGGACCGACGCGGCGGTCACCCCCGCGGTGTCCGACGAGGACGAAAAGCCGTTCGCGTCCGCGTGGGTCACGGAGAGGGTCTCTCCGGCCCCGGTCTGCAGGGTGCCGTCCTGGGGCGCCGGGGCTCCCGCCACGATTGGGACAGATAGCTCGAACACCGCGCTCCGCCCGCCGGTCTCCATGAGCACGAGGGTCTCGGTGTCTCCTCCGGAGGAGGTGAGGGCCGCGGTGGTGGTGTCCTGTCCCGCGTAGCTGTCGGCGAAGCGGTCCCGCACCCGCACGAGCACCCGCTCGCCCAGGGCGAAGCTCGCCGGGTTGCCGCCGCCGTCGTCCAGCAGGTGGGTGAGGGATGGGGCGGCCTCGGCGGAGCCGGTGACGCCGTTGTAGGCGGCGTTGGCCGTGTCGAGGGAGAGCGGAGGATAGGTGCGGGGCGTGTTGAGCAGGTGGCTCTCGTCCTCCAGGTAGTTCAGATAGAAGTCGGTCGTGAGGCTCACCTCTCCCTCGAAGACGCCGGTGGAGTCGCCGGTCTCGGCCAGGGCGGTGAAGTCTGTATCCATCTGGATGGTGGAGGTGAGCTCCACGGCCACGCTGTCCGGACCCGGAGAGACGTCCGCCCCGGAGTCGACGACCCTGAGCAGGGCCTTGCCGTTCTCCAGAATGCGGGACGTCTGCTCGCCCCACTCGTCCAGGAACGTGATCGAGACCGACTGCGCGGAAACGAAGCTGGCGAACGCACAGCACAACAGCAAGAACAGCAGCAACTTTCGTCGACTGCCCATGAATCTCTCCTTCCCCCGGGACAAGGCACGGGATGAATACGGCTGGTTGTACGGCTTCTGACCTACAGTGTCATGGACCCCCCAAAACATGTCGGGGAGGTTCAGGGAGGAGGGAGCATGGCGGTCCGAGTTGTTCGGCTGGGCAGCGAGAGAGTCCCCGGGGAGGGCCTGCGTATCGGCACGGTCCGGCGCCCGCCCCGGGGTGTCCCGAAGAGCGAGTATTCGGTGCAGAACTGGTACGACGTCTGGTATCCGAACCTCGCGCCGAGCCCGGAGACCGTGAAGATGGCGAGGGAGTCCGCGTCCGAGCGCGACTGGGCGGCCTTCGTGAAGAGATACCGCTCGGAGATGGCCACCCCGGACAACAGCAGGACGCTCGACCTCCTGGCCGCGCTTTCGCACCAGGCCGACTTCTCGGTCGGCTGCTATTGCGCCGACGAGTCCCGCTGTCACCGCTCCGTGCTGCGCTCCCTGCTCTTCGAAAGAGACGCGGAGGTCGAGTAGCGGGCCTTCCGGGTGCTCTTCTGCGACGCTCCACCCGCGGGCTGAGACGAGTTGACCGGCGGGTTTTTTGTCGCAACCCGGCGGTGGCGAGGCCCCGCAGCCGTTGTTAGAGGGTGGGGAAGTTGGGAGAGTGTTAGCATCTGCTTCCGTGGGCTCCGGAGAGGGGAATCTGAAGCGGATCGAGACGGCTGCGGCCGTCCTGCTGACGCTTCTGGCCGCCGGGCTGCACGTCCAGCGGTTCCTTCATGCGGGCGCCCTGTGGCGGGATGAGGCGGGAGCCGTTCAGCTCGCGAATCTGCCGACCCTGGGGGAGGTCTTCCAGCGGTTTCCACACGAAGCGTTCCCCGTGCTGTTTCCGGCCACGATCCGCGCGTGGACGGCGGCTTTCGGCGATTCGGATGCCGTTCTCCGGCTCTTCGGGAATATCGTGGGCCTCGCCATCCTGGGGATGCTCTGGCTCAATGCGCGGGCAGCCCACACGGTGCCCGTCGCCTCGGTGGCCCTGCTGGGCTTTCATCCCGGGTTCGTGGTCTACGGCGACGCGATCCGCGGCTACGGCCTGGGGATCGTGCTGATCCTGGCGACGCTGTGGGCCTATGTCCGGCTGGTGGAACGGACGGACCGCCGCACTCTTATGGGCGCCGGCCTGGCGGCTCTCCTTGCCGTTCACGTGTTGCTGCACAACTCGGCGCTGCTGCTGGGCATCGGGGTGGCCGCCGCGGTCGTGGGCGTAGTCCGGAAGCGCTGGCGCCTGGCCGTCGCGGCGCTGGGGATCGGTTTCGTGGCGGCCCTGTCACTGCTCCCCTACGCACAGCCCCTCTCCGCGGCCCGGGATTGGGACGTCCTGCTGATGGACAAGCTTTCCCCGGGGCAGATCCTGGCGGCGCTGGGCTCCGCGGCCGGGCCATCCTGGATCCTGCTCTGGGCCTGGGTGTTCTTCCTGGTCGCGGGCTTGGTCGCGGGGATCGTCGGCAGGGATGATCATTCGGAGGCACGGCTATTCCGGCTCCTGGTCATTCCGGCGGCGTTCGGCGCGCAGTTCGGCCTGTTCGTGGCTCTCGGATACCTGCCGCGAATCTGGTACTGCCTGCCGCTGATGGCCGTAGCGGCGAGCGTCCTGGATGGCGCCCTTGGTGGATTGCTTCCGACTTTTCCTGCCGTGCGGGCGGCGCGGCTCGCGGCAGCGGGGGTGGTGGCCGTCCTTCTGCTACCGGCCGCCAACGTGGACGCGACGCTCCGGATGACCAATATCGACCAGGTGGCCGACCTGCTGGAGCAACGCGCCGGGCCGCGGGATGTCGTCGTGGTCAACCCTTGGTTCTACGGGATCAGCTTCCACCGGTACTACACAGGTTCGGCGCGCTGGATGACCCTGCCGGAGTTGGAGGACCACCGGATGCACCGCTACGACCTGTTCAAGGCCCGGATGGCTATGGCCGACCCGCTGCGGGACGTGCGCTTCGCGATGCGGAGGGCCTTGCGCTCGGGGCATCGCGTCTGGCTGGTCGGGAGCTACGATCTCCCGCCCGAGGGTCAGAGCCCGCCCGTGCTGGGGCCGGCTCCAGGGGGCTGGCACTCGGGCTGGCGGGACGCTCCGTACGCCATCTCGTGGTCGCAGCAGCTCGGCGACTACCTCCGCGAGCACGCGATCCGCGAGGAGGAGGTCCACGATCCTGCCGGGCATCGCGTCAGCGGCTTCGAGAGCGTGCCTCTGCGGGTGTTCCAGGGCTGGCGCGGCCAGCGGAGCCAGCGGGAAACTCCCGCCGCTAGCAGACGGGCAGGGGCGGGAGGTCGAACCGGACCGGGCCGGGACCGCCGATGAGCTGAAGGAGGATGGGCTCGATCTCGCGCAGGGTGGGCGCTTCCATGAGGGCCTGGCGCTCCGCGGGAGAGAAGGGGAGGGCGTGGGCGAGCGCCGTAGCGATCTCGGTCCCGGCCATGCGCTCCATGGCGGTGAAGTCGAAGTCGGGGTGGTAGGTCTCGACCCGCTGCCGGACGATGTCGCGCAGGGCGTCGAAGGTGAGCCCCTTTTCGATCTCGCTGAGGTCGTCGAGGAACTCGAACCAGTCGATCTGCGCCCGCGGGTAGCCGCTCTCGGGCTCCAGCCACTCGCGGATCCGGAAGCGCACCAGCCCGCCGATCAGGAACTCGTCGGGATTTTCGGGTCGCCCAACCTCCAGACGGCCGAGGCAGCCGACCGTGAAGAGGGCCGGCTCGTCCGAATCGCCGAGGTCGGGCTCCGCGAGCTGGATGACCCCGACGTATCCGTCCCCCGCGAGGGCGTCTTCCGCCAGGTCGCGCAGCCACCCTTCGGGGGCGTTGAACGGCACTACCGTCCCCGGTAGCAGGAGAGGCTCCTCCAAAGGGAGGATCGGAACGATCAGCGGCAGGTCTTCGGGTCGCATCGGTTGAGCCATTGTCCCAGACCCGACCGCCGAGCGCAACCGGCGAGCCGTTCTCCGTGCTTTTCTTTTTTAGAAATGGATTGATCTTGAATTGCAAACCCGGGTGTCCATCCGGTAGGGTCCAGACAGCACTAGGAAAGGGCAGCTGCCGGCGCTATGGGTGCAGGCGCGGTGGTGCCGCCTGTTCGTTTTTTTCAAGGACCAATAGAGGTACGGATGTCGAAGATGAGCACGGGCGAGCCGGGGGACGTGGCGGCTCTGGAGGAGCGGGTCGTCGACCGGGAGGAGCACGTCGCGGCGCTCCGCTCGAAGCTGTCAGACCGCCAGCGGGCCGTGCTCGCGAAGCTGCGCAGCCGGCAGGTTGTTCCGGCCGCGGCGACCGCGGCGACCGCGGTGACCTCGGCCGTCGCGGCGACAATCCCGCGCCGCAGCCGGATCGGACCCGCGCCGCTCTCCTTCGCCCAGGAGCGGCTCTGGTTCCTGGACCGGCTGGAGCCGGACAGCCCGTTCTACAACATCTCGGCCGCCCTGCGCCTGACCGGCAGCCTCGACGTGGATGCGCTGGCCCGCGCCCTGTCCGCGATCGTCGGGCGCCACGAGGCACTGCGCACTTCCTTCCAGGAGCGGGACGGCGCCCCCGTGCAGAGGGTCTCCCCGCCGTTTATGCTGCCGCTCCCGGTTCTGGACCTCCGCGCCCTCCCGGCCGGCCTTCGGGAGATCGCGGTGCGGCGCCGGATCAGGATCGAGGCCGCCCGGCCCTTCGACCTCTCCCGCGTGCCCCTTCTGCGCTCCACCCTGCTGCGGCTGGACGAGGAGGAATGGGTGGTGGTGCTCTGCTTGCACCACATCGTGAGCGACCTGTGGTCGATGGAGATCCTGGTCCGCGAGTGCACGCTCCTCTATCAGGCCTTCTTGGCGGGCACCCCGTCGCCGCTGGCGGAGCTGCCCATTCAGTACTCCGACTTCGCGTCCTGGCAGCGGAGCTGGTTCCAGGGCGAGGTCCTGGAGCGGCAGCTCTCGTACTGGAAGCGGGAGCTGGAGGGCGCTCCGGCCTTGCTGGAGCTGCCCACCGACCGGCCGCGCCCGCCGGTGCAGACCTTCCGCGGCTCCATTCAGCGGGCCGGGCTGTCGGCGAAGCTCACGGCGGGGCTCAAGCAGCTCGGGCAGCGGCAGGAGGCGACTCTCTTCATGACCCTGCTCGCCGCCCTGCAGGCGCTGCTCGGCCGTATCGCGGGGCAGGCGGGCCAGGCGGACATCCTCGTCGGCTCCCCGATCGCCAACCGCGACCGGATCGAGATCGAGGGATTGATCGGCTTCTTCGTCAACACCGTGGTCCTGCGCGGCCGGCTCTCTCCGCTGCCGACCTTCCTTGTTCATCTGGAGAGGGTGAAGCGGACAGCCCTGGACGCCTATGCCCACCAGGACCTGCCGTTCGAGCGGCTCGTCGAGGAGCTGCAGGTGCCGCGCAGCCTCTCGCACAACCCGATCTTCCAGGTGATCTTCGCCTTCCGGACCGATCGCGCCGCGGCCGGGCTGCCGGGGCTGGCCGTGGAGGCGCTCGACCTCGATGTCGTGACCGCGCCGTTCGACCTGGGCTTCGAGATCGGGGAGGGGCCGGACGGCGGCCTGCGCCTGGCCCTGGAGCACAGCACCGACCTGTTCGACGCCACGACCATCCATCGGATCGCGCGGTCTTTCCGGGTGCTGCTCGAAGGGGCCGTCGCCGATCCGGAGAGGAGCCTGGCGGAGCTGCCTCTGCTCGCCGATGCCGAGCGGCACCAGGTCCGGTTCGAGTGGACCGGAACCCTCGGATCGGCACCCGCGTCCGTCCTGCGCCGGTTCGACGAGCAGGCGGCCCGCGCGCCCGAGGCGCCGGCCGTCACGATGGAGGAGCGGACGCTCACCTTTGGCGAGCTTGCCGGCCGCGCCGGACGGGTGGCCGCCCGCTTGCGGGAGCTGGGCGTCGGGCGGGAGTCGCGGGTGGCGCTTGTGGTCGAGCGGTCGCCCGACCTGGCGGCCGCGATCCTGGGCGTCTGGAAGGCGGGCGGCGCCTATGTGCCGCTCGATCCGAGTCTCCCCGACGACCGGCTCGCCTACATGCTCGCGGACTCCGAGCCCCGCGTCCTCCTGGTCCAGGAGAGCCTGCGCGGGCGCGTGGAGCGGCTGGGCGCCGGCCCGGCCCTGCTCGGGCTCGAAGAGGCCCTGCTGTCCGGGATGACGACCGGGGCCGCTGATCTCTCCGGGGGCGAGGCCCTGGCCTCCGACCTCGCCTATCTCCTCTACACCTCGGGGACGACCGGCAGGCCCAAGGCGGTGCTGGTGGAGCACGGCAGCCTCGCGCACACAATGCGGGCGTCGCAGGAGGCGTTCGCCTTCTCGCCGGGCGACCGCATGCCCTGCCTGGCACCGTTCTCGTTCGACATCTTCCTGCTAGAGCTGCTCGGGCCGCTGCTCGCGGGCGGCACCTCCGTCCTCTTCGATCTGCGCCCCACGCTCGACCTGCCGGCGCTGTCCGCCTCGCTCGACTCCATGACCCTGCTGCACGCCGTGCCGGCTCTGATGCGCCAGGTGGCCGGGGAGGCGCGCCTGCGGGGCGGCTGCCGCTCGCTGCGCCGGGTCTTCGTCGGCGGCGACGCGGTGCCCCCGGACCTCCTGGCCGAGATGCGCGAGGCCTTCCCGGCGGCCCGGGTCACGATCCTCTACGGACCGACCGAGGGCACCATCATCGCCTCGCATTACGAGGCGGACGGCAGCCGGATCGAGGACCGCAACCTCCTCGGCCGGCCGCTCCCGGCCGTGGAGATGCGGGTCGTGGACCGGGAGGGCGCGTTCTCGGCAATCAGCGGCATCGGTGTGCCCGGCGAGATCTGGCTGGGCGGCCCCGGGGTCGCCCGCGGCTATCTCAATCGCGACGAGCTGACCGCGGAGCGGTTCGTGGGGGGCGACGGCCGCCGCTGGTACCGGTCCGGCGACCTGGGGCGCTGGCTCGCTGACGGCAACCTGGAGTTTCTCGGCCGCATCGACCAGCAGGTGAAGGTCCGCGGCTTCCGGATCGAGCTGGGGGAGATCGAGGCGACCCTCTCCGATCATCCCGCGGTGCGGCAGGCGGTCGTCCTGGCGCCGGGCGAGGGAGAGGACCGGCGCCTGACCGCCTACGTGGCCGGGGAAGGAGGGGCCGCTCTCCAGGAGGAGCTCCGGAGCCTGGCGTCCTCCCGGCTGCCCGAGTACATGATCCCCTCGGCCTGGGCCTTCCTGGAGGAGATCCCGCTCACCTCGCACGGCAAGGTCGACCACCGCGCCCTTGCGCGCATCGAGGCCGGGAGCACCGGGCGAGGCCGGGAGGAGCTCGTGCCGCCCCGGACGCCGACCGAGGAGCGGCTCGCCGGGATCTGGTCGATCCTCCTGGGAGTCGAGCGGGTGGGTGTCCACGACGTGTTCTTCGATTTTGGCGGGCATTCGCTGCTCGCCACCCGGCTCGTGTCGCGGCTGCGCGAAACGTTCGGGGTCGAGCTGTCGCTGCGGGCCTTTTTTGCAGGACCAACGGTCGCGGAGCTGGCGGAGCGGGTCGACTCGATCCTGGCGGCCCAGGGCACCCGGGGGGTCGAGGCGCCTGCCTTGCGCACCGTCGTGCGCACCGGCCCGCTGTCGTTCGGGCAGGAGCGCCTCTGGTTCCTCGACCGCCTGGAGCCGGGGAGCCCGCAGTACAACATGCCGTCCACCCTGTGCCTGAGCGGACGCCTCGATCCGCGGGCGGTGGAGGGTTCCCTGCGGGAGATCGCGCGCCGGCACGCGTCCCTGCGCACCACCTTCCCGATCGGCCCGGAGATCGGCGGGCAGCCGGTCCAGGCGATCGCCCCGGAGCCCGGCCTGACCGTGCCGATGGTGGATCTCGCCGCTCTGCCGCCCGGGGATCGCGAGGCCGAGGCCCGCCGCCTTGGCCAGGCGGACGCCATGCGCCCGTTCGATCTGGCGCGCGGGCCGCTGATCCGGGCCAGCCTGATCCGGCAGGACGAGGAGAGCTGGAGGGTCCTGCTGAACCTCCATCACATCGTGAGCGACGGCTGGTCGGTCGGGGTGCTCGTGGGGGAGCTGGCTGCCCTGTATGCAGGGGGACCAGGGGGAGCCGGCCGGCCGGACCTGCCCGAGCTGCCGATCCAGTACGCGGACTTCGCGGTCTGGCAGCGGAACTGGCTGCGGGGCGAGGTGCTGGAGTCGCAGCTCTCCTACTGGCGCCGGGAGCTGGACGGGGCTCCCACGCTGCTGGAGCTGCCGGCGGATCGTCCACGCCCGGCGGTGCAGACGTTTCGAGGCGCGAGCGAGCTCATCACGTTCCCCGGGAGGCTGGGGAAGGCGTTGCGGGAGCTGAGCCGGAAGCGGGGCGCCACCCTGTTCATGACCCTGCTGGCGGGCTTCCAGGCGCTGTTGCACCGGTACACGGGCCAGGAGGACGTGCTGGTGGGCTCGCCCATCGCGGGCCGCAACCGTCCCGAGATCGAGCGGCTGATCGGGCTGTTCGTCAACACGCTCGCCCTGCGCGGCCGGTTGGCGGAAGACATCACCTTCGGCAAGCTGCTGGAGCGCGCGCGGACGGCAGCGCTCGGCGCCTACGACCATCAGGACCTGCCGTTCGAGAAGCTGGTGGAGGAGCTGCGCGTAGAGCGCAGCCTGAGCCACAACCCGTTGGTCCAGGTGCTGCTGATTCTGCAGAACGCGCCGTTGGACAGGGTCGAGCTGCCCGGCCTGGTGTTGAGCGTCGAGGAGCCTCCGTCCGGGACCGCCAAGCTCGACCTGACGCTCTCGGTGACCGAGGTGGCCGAGGGGGGCCTCGCGGTCGACCTCGAGTACGCCACGGATCTCTTCGATGCCGAGACGGTGCGCCGGCTTCTGGGGCACTTCCGCACGCTGCTGGAAGGAGCGGTGGCGCGGCCGGAGGCGCGAGTCGCCGAGCTGCCGCTGCTGAGCGCAGCCGAGCGGCTCCAGCTCGCCTCCTGGAACGACACCGCCGCCGCCTGGCCGGAAGCGACTCTCTCCGGGCTGATCGCGGCCCAGGTGGAGAGGACGCCCGACGATCTCGCTGTCGTCTTCGAGGGAGAGGGGCTTACCTATCGCCAGCTCGACGAAAAGGCCGATGCGCTGGCCGGCCATCTCGCGTCGCTGGGCGTCGGTCCCGAGACCCTGGTCGGCATCTGCGCCGAGCGCTCGCTGGAGATGGTGGTGGGCCTGCTCGGCATCCTCAAGGCCGGTGGAGCCTACGTGCCGCTCGATCCCGCCTACCCCGCGGATCGCCTGGCCTTCATGCTGGAGGACGCGGCTGTCCCGGTCCTCCTTGCCCAGAGCCATGTTCTCGATCGCCTCCCCGCGCACGAAGCGAAGACGGTTCTTCTCGACACCCTTCCCGGCATCGTGAGGGCGCAGCATGCTGTGCCCTTACATCCTGTGACCTCGGATTTCGCTGCCTACGCCATCTTCACCTCGGGATCGACGGGCCGTCCCAAGGGTGCGATCAACGCTCACCGGGGCGTCGTCAACCGCCTCCTCTGGATGCAGCAGCAGTACAGTCTCACGTCCGAGGACCGGGTCCTTCAGAAGACTCCGTTCAGCTTCGACGTGTCGGTCTGGGAGCTTTTCTGGCCGCTCATGGTCGGCGCCCGCCTGGTGATGGCTCGTCCCGGCGGCCACCAGGATCCGGCCTACCTGGTCGACACGATCGTCCGGGAGGGGATCACGACGCTCCACTTTGTCCCGTCCATGCTCCAGGTCTTCGTGGAGCAGGCCGGGGTGGAGCGCTGCGCGAGTCTGCGCAGGGTGATGGCGAGCGGCGAGGCGCTGCCGGCCGATCTCGCAAGCCGCTTCTTCTTCCGTCTCTGCGAAGGGGTGGAGCTGCACAACCTCTACGGTCCCACCGAAGCCGCCGTCGACGTCACCTGGCATGCCTGCCAGCCGGGCGAGGAGCGGGTTCCGATCGGACGGCCCGTAGCCAACACGCGCGTCCATGTGCTCGACCGGGAAGGCTGGGAGGTTCCGGCCGGCGTGCCCGGCGAGCTCTGGCTGGGCGGCGTCCAGGTGGGACGGGGGTATCTGAACCGGCCGGACCTGACGGCGGAGCGCTTCACTCCCGATCCGTTTGGAGACCCTGGGACGCGCTTATACCGGACGGGCGACCTGGCGCGCTGGCTGCCGAGTGGCGAAGTCGAGTACCTGGGCCGGCTCGACCACCAGGTCAAGATCCGCGGGTTCCGCATCGAGCTGGGCGAGATCGAGACAGCGCTGGCCCGCTACCCGGAGGTGCGCGAGGCCGTGGTGCTGGCCCGGGGCGAGGGCGGGGAAAAGGCGCTGGTGGCGTACGTGGTGCCCGAAGTCCCCGCGGACCTCAAGGAATTCCTCCGCGAGTCGCTGCCAGAGCACATGGTGCCTGCCTCCTTCGTCTTCCTGGAGGCCATGCCGCTGTCGCCCAACGGCAAGGCGGACCGCAAGGCGTTGGCGCGGATCGAGCCGGAGGGTCGCGAATTGGTCTCCGGCGCGCCTCGCACACCGGTCGAGGAGATAGTGGCGGGGACCTGGTGCGCGCTGCTCGGTCTGGACAGGGTGGGTACCGGCGACAGCTTCTTCGATCTCGGCGGTCACTCGTTGCTGGCTACCCGGCTCGTATCGCGGCTGCGCGAGACGTTCGGAGTGGATCTGCCCCTGCGCGCGATCTTCGAGGCGCCCACGGTCGAGGCGCTGGCCCGGAGGGTCGAGACGGCCCTGGCGGCCCCGGATACCGCCCAGGGTCTCGCGGCGCCGCCCATCCTTCCGGCTCCGCGCACTGCGCCCCTGCCGCTGTCGTTCGCGCAGGAGAGGCTCTGGTTCCTCGACCGCCTGGAGCCGGGGAGCCCGCTCTACAACATGCCGACCGCGCTGCGGCTGAGCGGACGCGTGGATCCTTCGGTTTTGGAAAAGAGCCTGCTGGAGATCGTCCGCCGCCATGAGGCGCTGCGCACCACTTTCCCGGAGATGGGCGGCGAGCCGGTCCAGGCGATCGCTCCCGAATCCGGTCTGATCGTGCCCGTGGTCGACCTCGCCGGGCTGCCTCCCCAGGAGCGCGAGACCGAGGCCCGCCGCCTGGCCGGCGCGGACGCCCAGCGGCCGTTCGATCTCGCCCGCGGACCTGTAATCCGGGCTGGACTGCTGCGGCACGCAGAGGAAAGCTGGACGGCGCTGCTCAACCTCCACCACATCGTCAGCGACGGCTGGTCGGCCGGCGTGCTCGTTGCGGAGCTGGCGGCCCTGTACCGTGGAGCGTCTCTGCCCGAGCTGCCGGTCCAGTACGCGGACTTCGCGGTCTGGCAGCGGCAATGGCTGCGAGGCGAGGTCCTGGAGGCTCAGCTCTCGTACTGGCGGCAGGAGCTGGAAGGGGCGCCCGCGATCCTGGAGCTGCCGACAGACCGTCCGCGGCCGGCGGTGCAGACGTTCCGGGGCGCGAGCGAGCGTGTTGTCCTCCCCGGGAGCCTCAACAAGGATCTGCAGGCGCTGAGCCGGCAGAGGGGCGCCACGCTGTTCATGACCCTGCTGGCGGCCTTCCAGGCGCTGCTCCACCGCCATGCGGGTCAGGATGACGTGCTGGTCGGCTCGCCGATCGCGGGCCGCAACCGTCCCGAGGTCGAAGGGCTCATCGGGCTGTTCGTCAACACGCTCGCCCTGCGCGGCCGGCTGGCCGGAGAGCTGAGCTTCGGCGGGCTGCTGGAACGGACGCGGACGGCCGCGCTCGGCGCCTATGCCCACCAGGATCTGCCGTTCGAGCGGTTGGTCGAGGAGCTGCGGGTCGAGCGCAGCCTGAGCCACAACCCCCTGATCCAGACGCTGCTCGTGCTGCAGAACGCTCCCATGGGAGCCCTGGAGCTGCCCGGGGTGACTTTGTCGTCGGAGGACGCCGCCTCGGATGGGACCTCAGCCCGGTTCGACCTGGCCCTGTCGATGTTCGAGTCCGGGGGCACGCTGGTCGGGGAGCTGGTGTACGCCGCGGATCTCTTCGACGCCACGAC
>JANOCF010000627.1:0-4449 GCA_031412055.1 Holophagales bacterium
GCAGGAGGTACAGGCCAGGCCTGCGTGGGCTTCCGGCGTGTCGATCTGGTCCTTGATGGGCTTCTCGAAGCGGCCGTTGAAGAACACCGCGTGGTCATGGCAGCCGGCGCACCACTTGGTCGGCTCGGTCCCGACAACCCCCTGCATGTACTCGATGGACTTGCGGTAGAACTGGTTGTTGAACGAGGCGAAGTGATGGGCCGAGCTGTTCCACTGCTCGTAGATGTCCTTGTGGCACTCGCCGCAGGTCGCGGAGTCCATGAAGAAGTTGGACGGGATGATGTCCTTGGTGTTGGTGTTGGCCGAGGACGGAAAGAACGGCGATTGCGGACCGCCACCTTCCTCCTGCATGGAGGTGGGGACGATCATCGGGTTCTTGATCCGGTTCGACGGGTTCGGATTGGCCTTGCGCCACGCGGCCATGCCGGCCGGCAGCAGCACCAGGAGAATCGCCGCCGCGGCGAAGCCGGCGCGGAAGCGCCGCCAGTCGTTCCCCGCGGGGGTTTCCGTGGCCTTGCGCCAGACCCACGGCGCCAGCGCCGCGACGGCGAGGCCCGCGGCGACCACGTGGGCCCAGAAGGCCCAGCGGTTCTGGAGGACGTTGCCCCGGATCATCAGGTAGAGCCCCGCCAGCAGCGAGAGCCCGAACAACCCCGCAGCAACCGGGAAGGCGCGCCGCAGCCCAGGGCTCTTGACCAGCGCCCAGACCAGGCCGGCGAACAGCGCCAGGCCGAGCACGACGTGCAGAAGCACGTTGCCCATGTAGAAGATCGTGGGCGAGGCGAACGCCGCCAGGTAGGCGGTGTTGACCATCAGCACCAGGAACAGCACGGCTAACGCCTTCGCGATTGGACCTCGGATCATTGCCGGATGATATAGCGATCCGGCCCTCAGGGGCAGCCACCCAGCGCGCCGGTGTCCGTGATGGCCGGAGAGGCCTTGCCCAGGGGGTTGCGCCAGCTCGCCGTTTCACCGGTTTCGGTGTCGGTGACGGTCAGCTCGTACTCGACCGTGGTGGTGGCGGCGGCGAAGACCCAGCGGCGGCCGTTGACCGCGCAGCCGTCCAGGACCTTGACCAGCAGCTCCCAGTTGTCCGGGCCGAAGAACCAGAAAAGGCCGGAGTCGTTCGCGGCTCCGGGGACGACATGGCCCGAGCCGGTGTTGCCCTGGAAGTCCCGCCAGATCACCTCCACGCGGAAGCGGCCGTCTCCCAGGCAGAGAGCTGTTGCGCTGGGCGAGCAGCCGCCGATCCCGCCGGGATGGCTCTTGCCGGCCAGGAAAAGGAAGCCGTTCTCCACCGCTGCCGGGGGCAGGGTGTTGTGGCCGGAGCCCGCCAGGATCTCCTCCTCCCAGGGCACGCCGAGGCGGATCCACTGCTGCTTCAGGGCCGCGTAGGAGCCCTGGATGTAGTTGGGATCCAGGGTGCCGTAGTACATGCGGATCGGCGTCCGGTAGGAGGGATCGGCGAGGGCGGGCACCTCGTAGTAGCGCGCCGCCATGGTGAACACGGCGCTGTAGGCGGACCGGGTGGTGTAGGCCAGGAGATAGGCCCAGGCGCCGCCCGACGAGTGGCCGCCGATCGAGATCCGCCGAGGGTCGAGGCTCAACTCCTCCCGGACGGTCTGAAGGCTCTCGTCCACGATGCGCCCGTCCGTCTCCGTCCCCCATCCCAGCTCCGTCTCCGACTTGGGCAGGATCACGACCAGCCCGGCCTTGTCGGCCGCGTCGATCAGGAACGGGCGGTACTTGTCCGGAATCCCTCCCGAGCCGTGGAGGAAGAGGACCGCCGGTATCGCCGGCATCGGCCGGGAGAGATCGATCCCCGGCGGGATGTAGCGCCAGAGATAGGAGCCCGATGCGGGCAGCTCGAAGCGCTTCCATCCAGGAAGCGGGTCGGCGGTCAGCGGCAGAGCACAGCCGGCGAGCAGAAGAAGAAAAAGGTACGGCAGACTGCGGCGCATGCAAGCCTCAACGGCTTTCACGAGACCAGGATTCCCTTCAGGAGGCCGCGCAGAGACTTTTTCTGTGCGGAAATTTGTTTTTCTTGTGCGGCGGCGCACTCTCTCCGCACATAAACTTTAAATTTTCGCA
Source organism: Holophagales bacterium (assembly GCA_031412055.1). Classification (GTDB taxonomy): domain Bacteria; phylum Acidobacteriota; class Thermoanaerobaculia; order Multivoradales; family UBA5704; genus DATMER01. The sequence goes on from JANOCF010000627.1 coordinate 2,092, forward strand.
CAGCGATTTGCTCTGGCTGTGCGAAAAAAGTAATTTCTCGCACAGTAATTTGAAATACTTGTGCGAGAATTTGGAATTTCTGTGCGTCTATAGCTCGTTGATGTGCGAGAAAAGTGAACTCTCGCACAGAAAAAACGCCTAAGACGCCGCAACCGGGATGCTACCAGCCCGGAGCGATCACGAAGCCCGTGACCCAGTCTTCCTGGGGCCGCTGGAACGGCTTGGCGTAGTAGAACTGCAGCACCGCGAACCCGCCCAGCAGGATGCGGGCCGCGACCCCGGCGCTGACCACGGGGATGCGCTCGGACGAGCTCTTCTCGAAACGCAGCTCCGGCGAGATCTCGTCCGTCCAGGCCGTGCCCGCGTCCACGAAGGCCGACAGCTCGGTAGGCAGGAAGGGCACCTCGAAGATACCGAATCCCCGCACCCCCAAGAGCGGCACCCGGAGCTCAAGGTTGACCACGCCAAGGCGGCTGCCCACCAGCCGGTCGAACTCGGGGCAGGCCCGGGAATCGCCCGGCAACTCCGTGCACTCCGAGAGCGCGATGTCGCCCACCTCGTAGCCCCGCACCAGCGTGGGCCGGCCCACGTAGAGCTGGGAGAGGCGCGGGCTCTCGGCGTCGCTGCCGTAGCGGCCCAGGTGGAGACCCCGGAAGGCCAGGGTCCGGCCGCAGGAAGAGGTAACGGCGGTAGTCCGCCACCAGCGACTGGAACTCCAGGTCGCCGAAGGTGGGCTCGATCTCGAAGCGGAAGCGCTCGCCGCGCACCGGCGAGGTGAAGCCGAAGTAGCTGGAGTCGCCCACGTAGGCGAGAGTGCCCTGGTAGAGCGACAGCGACTCCGGCGAAGGGAGATCCCTTTCCGTGCGCTCGAGGATCGTATCTCCCACGAAGGCCACCCGGAACAGCTCGGCCTGGAAGTCGAGGCGCGTGAAGCCGGCGCTCGCCTCCAGCCGGCGGGTGGTCGAAAACGGGTAGCGGGTGATGAAGGAGGCCTGATCCTGGAGGATGGTCTCGCGGATCTGCTCGACGACCCGCGCCTCCACCGGCTGGCCTTCGACGTCGATGATTTCGTCGCGGGCCGTGGTGAAGGCGCTGATGTAGGGCACGTGGCCGGCGGCGCCGCCCCACTGCACGCGGTTCGCCTGGTTGAGGTAGTAGGCCTGGGCGCCGAACGCGGTGAGGTCCGAGCCGGAGCCGCCGTAGAGGGTGAAGCCGACCTCGCGCTGGTTGAGCACGTCGCTGAAGTAGGCCGTGACATCGCCGCCGAAGGAGGTGCCGTACGTGCTCACGCCTACGCCCACGGCCGGGCCGACGAAATCGAGCGACAGGCGGGGCTTGTACTCCTCGGTGCCTGTCGCCTGCGCCGCCTGCGCATCATGGGCCTCGTCCTCCAGCGGCTCCGGGTTGGACAGGTAATCGGCCACGATTCCGGTGGTGCTGGCGGTCCCGGCGGTGCGCTCGCGGATCGGCGGCAGGGAGGCCGCACGTATTGCGGCAACAGGGTCGGTTATCACCGGTACTCCCCGGGCCTGCTCCGCGTCCAGACCGTGGATCTGGTAGATCGCGTTGTGGAAGACCGAGAACATCACCCGGCCCGTCCCTTCGGAGACCGAGAGCGCCGGCGAATAGCGGGCGATGCCGGTAACGCCGGTGGTCAGGTGGGTGACCCGAAAGATGTCGCCGCTCGCCACGTCCATCCGGTAGAGGTCGCTCACGCCCTCGCGGTCGGAGAGGAAGTAGAGGTCGCGTCCGCCGGGACCGAACTGCGGGTTGATCCGGTTGCCCATCTCATCGCCCGTGCTCCCCCTGGGCACGAGCTCGCGAATCGCGCCACCCTCTATCTCGAAGAACCAGATGCCCGTCGACGTCTGGGTCAGCTCGGTGAGGTTCTGCGCGCCGCGGTCGGAGACGAAGGCGATGCCGCGGCCGTCCGGCGCCCACTCGGGCTGCAGGTCGGAGAAGCGGTCGTTGGTGAGCTGGCGCACCTGTCCGCTCTCGACATCCAGCAGGTAGAGGTCGGAGATGCCGCCCCTGGCTCCGGAGAAGACGATGGAGCGGCCGTCCGGCGACCAGGCCGGGTTCCAGATCGCCCCGACCTGTTCGACCTGGTAGCGGCGCTCGATCTTGCGCGTGCGCACGTCGAGGACGGCGAGCTCGTTGTCCCCCTTGGCGAAGACGGCGAAGGCGAACCTGCCGCCGTCCGGCGACCAGCTCCCGGCCGAATCGAGGAAGCGCAGCGCCTCGAAGTGGGCGTCGGAGTCCTCGCTGACCAAGCGGCTCTTGATCTCGCCCGTGCGGGCATCGGCCAGGAAGAGGTCGAAGGTGAAGAGGTTGCGGGTGGAGAGAAAGATGACCTCG
>JANOCF010000628.1:0-3027 GCA_031412055.1 Holophagales bacterium
GCGCGCGGCGGGCTCCCGGGACGACAAGAAAGCGCCGTGACGGTCGACATTGTCTTTTTTCTTTCTTATCGGTCTTGAGTCGGTTAAAGCTTGGAGAGATGGGATGAGAGGAGGGAGGCTCCCGGAGGAGCCTCCCTCCCCGCTCGTCGTCCTCCCGCTCCCAGGTCGGCACCCCCCGGTCAGCTTCCCAGTCCAGCCTCATGGCACGAGCGTTGCTCTCCTGTTCCTGCGTGAAAGGAGACGCGACACGATGATTCTGCTGAGCAAAGCCCAAGAAATCCTGCTGATGCAGTACCCGGAGGCCAAAGGCTAGCGCGTAGGCGCCGCGGTTGGCCAGACCCTCCCCGAAGAGCACTTCCGCGAAACCGAGCGGATCAGCCCCGGTATCGAGTTCGACGGGGCCCTCGACGACCTCGTCGCCCAGGGCCTGGTGGAAAGGTCCGGAGAGAAAGAGCTCAGTCTGACCCAGCGAGGGTACGACTACCTTTACGCGGGTGCGGGACACCGGACCGGCGAAGGTTAGATCCGCTCCCGGACCTGCTACCGATCTGGGACCGCCACTATGGCGGTCCCTTTCCCTATCTGGCGCTATCTGGCAGACACCTTCTCTGCACACCCCGCGGCGCGCTCGAGCAGCAAGTCGCGCTCGCGAGCGTTGCGCGTCAGCGATGCCGCGCGTTCGAGCTCCGCGCGCGCCTCGTCAAAACGGCCGAGCTTGGCCAGGAAGTCGCCGCGGACGCTCGGCAGGAGATGGTAGGCCTTGAGCGACGGCTCCGACACCAGCGTATCGGCCAGCTCCAGACCCGCCGCCGGACCGAACGCCATCGAGAGCGCGACCGCCCGATTCAGCTCCACAATGGGAGACGGCGCGACCTGGGCGAGCACCGCGTAGAGCGCCGCGATGCGCGTCCAGTCGGTCTCATCCGCCGTGCGCGCCCGCGCGTGGCAGGCGGCGATCGCGGCCTGCAGCGCGTACGAACCCCGCGCGCCGCCGAGCTTCTCCGCACGTTCGAGAGCCACGAGTCCCCGGCGGATCAGAATGTGATCCCAGCGCGCGCGGTTCTGTTCCAGGAGCAGGATGGGCTCTCCCGACGGACCGATCCGCGCCCTCAACCGCGACGCCTGGATCTCCATGAGCGCGACCAGGCCGTGAACCTCCGGCTCCTTCGGAACGAGCTCCGCCACGATACGGCCGAGACGGAGCGCCTCCTCGCAGAGCGCCGGCCGCATCCAGTCGTCGCCGGCCGTGGCCGTGTAACCCTCGTTGAAGATGAGGTAGATGACCTCCAGCACCGAGGACAGGCGGGCGGCAATCTCGTCTCCGCGGGGGACCTCGAAGGGGACGCGCGCATCGGCCAGCGTCCGCTTGGCGCGAACGATCCGCTGGGCGATGGTCGGCTCCGGAACGAGAAAGGCGCGCGCGATCTCCGGCGTGGCCAGCCCCCCGACCAGGCGGAGCGTGAGCGCCACGCGCGACTCGGTCGGGAGGATGGGGTGGCAGGCGATGAACACGAGACGCAGAAGGTCGTCGCCGACGTCCTCGTCCATCGCTTCGAGATCCGGTCCGGCCATCTGCTGCTGGACCTCCATCTCCTGGCCAAGCTCTTCGTGCTTGCGGTCGAGCAGCGTCCTTCTGCGGAGCTGATCGATCGCGCGGTGCTTCGCGGTGGCCATGAGCCATGCCCCGGGATTGTTCGGGATTCCCGACTCCGGCCACCGCTCCAGCGCGGCGAGGAGAGCGTCCTGCGCGAGGTCCTCGGCCAAGCCGACATCGCGCACGATCCGGGCGAGACCGGCGATCAGCCGGGCCGACTCGATTCGCCAGACCGCGTCGATCTCACGATGCGCGCGATGGGTGTCTGAAGAGGATGCCGTGGAAGCTGTCACGGCATCCGATCAGACCATCTTCAATCCGCCGGCGCAACCCTTCGGCTGCCAGGGTCAACCCTTCTTCTGCTGCTCGGCCACCTGGGCGCGCAAGCGGTCCTCGGCCTCGCGCAGCTCGGGCGTGAGCTCCTCTCCGAAGTCTTCCGTCTCGAACACCGGGCGGATCTCGATCTCGGTGTCCTCGAAGGGAGCGCGCTTGAGCCACTCGATGGCCTCGTCCATGGACTTCACCTGCAACAGCCAGAAGCCGGCGAGCAGCTCCTTGGTCTCGGAGAAGGGACCGTCGATCACCGTCTTCTGACCGCCCGAGTAGCGAAGGCGCGCGCCCTTCGAGCTCGGGTGGAGACCTTCGCCCGCGAGCATCACGCCGGCCTTGACCAGCTCCTCGTTGAACTTGCCCATCTCGGTGAGCTCCTTCTCGGTCGGCATGACACCCGCTTCAGAGTCCTTGTTAGCCTTGACCAGAACCATGACTCGCATCGTTGTATCTCCTTTGGTTTGTTGTCGTTTGGAGCCGGACTGCCGGTCGATGTCGGCCGGCCTTCACCCTCGCTCTACTAGGACGTCGAACGAGGAGACCCGAAATCGACACGCCACACGAATTTTCTTCGAAGTTTTTTCGGCCCGCCCCTCCGCCGGAAGGATATCGCCCTTCTGTCGTGCCCGGAAGTGCTCGCGGCACTCCCGGAGGGACCTTCCGTGGCGGACAAAGAGATACGAACGCTGCCGGAAGCCTGTGAACGGCGCCGGAAGGCTATTCAACTGAAATTGGAGGCATTAAATCGGACCGGATTGCCTTTAAATCTCGCCGGAAGTCATTCCGGCGCCAGGAATTGTCTCTAATTCGCGCCGGATGACTATCGACCGCCACGGATAGTCATCCAACGGCGTTGGCATGACTATCGGCGCCGAGAAGAGGCCTTCGGGCGGAACGAAAAAGACCAATCCTGGAAATGCCACGCACCCGTCGAGGGGCACAGAAGAAGCGGGCATGGCATGATTGGGGAGTTATGGACAAGGAAGGAACCGGCCCAGGGGATGTCCTCCTTGCCTTGGTGGAGGATCAGCGGCTAGTGCTGGAGAAGCGGGAAGCTGTGCTCCAGCGACTACTCCGGCGCTTCGAGCACATCCCGGCGGAGG
>JANOCF010000629.1:0-10889 GCA_031412055.1 Holophagales bacterium
GCCACGGGGAGAGCGAATGCCAGTCCCGACCGCACCAGCCCACCCGCGCCGAGCCGGTGCGCGCGCCACGCGGTCCACACGAGCAGCCCGCTGAGCGGTGGGCCGGCCAGGGCGGCCATGGCCGGCTGGCTGAGGAACAACAGCGCGAACGCGGTACCCGCGAGGGCTGGCCAGCGCAAGGATGACTCCCGGTGGTAGCGCGCCAGGCAGTAGAGCTGGAAGGTGATGAGCAGACCCATGAACGGCTCGCTGAAGCCGCTCTTGCTGTTGGACCACAGCAGCGTCCCGAAACCGGCGCCGAGCGCCGCCAGCGTGGCATGGCGCAGGCCCCAGGCGAGCCGGCACAGCTCGAAGATCAGCAGCACCTCCAGGGCGGCGAACAGCGGCCCGGCGGCGCTCGCGCCCAGCATGCCGTTGCGCGCGCGCCGGACGGGGTCGTCCGGCGCGTCCACGATCGCAGCCAGGACATCTCCCAGCCAGCAGAAGGGCGCCAGCACCAGCGAGTAGCTCATGCCCTTGGGGAAGTAGTGGCGGCCGTCGACCCCCTTCAGGTGATCGAACCTGCCCGGCTGCAGAGCGAGTGTTTCGGGCGCGGCCGCGAAGCTCCCGGTGCGCGAGACCTGCCGCGCCACTCCCCACATGAAGACCGTGTCCTGATTGCCGAGGAAAGTGCCCGAGGACGAGGCGAGGAAGAGCCCGCAGAAGAGGAGAAGCAACCCGATGCGGCAGCGCCCGATCAAAATCAGCGAAGATGGTAACATACGCTCCGTTTCATGCTTTCCGGAAGCCGTTCGCCGAGCTATTCGCCGAGAGGAGACTCCCTCGATGCCGCAGACCGCCGACCAGGCCGGCCAGGTCTCCGACCACTGGTCACAGAAGCTGGAAGACTCCTCCTCCGACTTCTCCGCCGAGCTCTACTGGCTCGCCAACCCGGAGGTCCGGCGGCGGCACGTCCTTTCCCAGACCCGGGGACGACGCGCGGACAGCTGGGTCAACGACGTTGTGAAGCAGTTCCTGGGCGACCGCATCCCGGTGGAACGGGTGCTCAGCATCGGCTGCGGCACCGGACAGCTCGAGCGCCACCTGGCATGCCTGGGCGCCTTCAAGGAGTGCGACGCCTGGGACGTAGCGACAGGGGCCATCGAGACCGCCCGCCGCACCGCGAGCGAGCAGGGGCTGCGCAACATCCACTACGCGGTGCGCGACGCCAACGCGGTGGAGCTGCCGTCCGAAACCTATGACGCCGTCCTCTTCCACAGCTCCCTCCACCACATCGCGGCCCTGGAGGGCGTCTGCGAGAACGTGGCGCGCAGCCTCAAGCCCGGCGGCTGGCTGTTCCTCAACGAGTACGTGGGTCCCAACGTCTTCGACTTCACCCCGCGGCAGAAAGAGGTCATCCGCGCCGCCTTCGACCTGATCCCCCGCCGCTTCCGGCGCAGCGGCTACCTCGACTGGGCCGTGGCCGAGGCCGCTGCCATCCCCTCCCCCTCCGAGGTCGCCGCCGCGGACCCGTCCGAGGCGGTGCGCTCGGCCGAGATCCTGGACATGGTGAGCCACTACTTCGACGTGGTAGAGCTCAACCCCGCCGGCGGGACGATCCTCCAGTTCCTGCTCCACGGCATCGCGGGCAACTTCCGGCCGGACGATCCAGACTCCATGAAGGTCCTCGACCTGCTGATCCGGACCGAGGAGACCCTGATCGAGGTCGGCGATCTGCGGAGCGACTTCGCGGTCGTGACGGCGCGCCGCCGCGACACGCCCGCGCCGCCCCGGCCTGCCGCATCGTCTGCTCCCTCCGCTCCATCATTGTCAATAGTGCCCACCCTGGAGGAGCGGCAGCCGACCACCGAGGAGATCCGCCTGCGTGCCGAGGTTGAGCGCTTGACGGCGAAGCTCCGCATGCTGGAGAGCACCAAGATCTGGCGGGCCGGCCACCTCTACTGGGCGGCCCGGCGACGGCTGCTCTCCTGGCTTGGGTCGTAAGCCGGGATGCTATCCTTCCGGTCCTCATGAAGGACCCCGATTCCCCAACGGACGCGGCGCGGACCCATACGGTCGAGGAGACCGGCGAGTATTGGTCGCGCAAGCTCCAGGGGACCGCCTTCACACCCGAGTGCTGCTGGCGCGCCGTGCCCGAGGTGGACCGCCAGCGCATCCGGCGCGAGACCGGCGGCAGCGAGTACGGCCACTGGGCCGAATACTGTGTCGGGGAGTTCCTCGCCGGCCGCACGCCCGTAGACCGCATGCTCAGCGTGGGCTGCGGCACCGGCGGGCTGGAGCGCATCCTCGCCCGCCTCGGCGCCTTCAAGGAGTGCGACGCCTGGGACGTGGCGGCTGGAGCCATCGAGGCCGCCCGCCAGCTGGCCCGCGAAGAGGGTTTCGGCCACATCCACTACGAGGTGCGGGATATCACTACGGTCGAGCTTGAGCCGGACCAGTATGACGCGGTCTGGTTCGAGAACGCCCTGCACCACATCGAGCCGCTGGAAAAGGTCTGCGAGACGCTGGCCCGCGCCATCAAGCCGGACGGCTACCTGTTCCTCAACGAATATATCGGCCCACCCCGCTTCGACTTCCCGCCCCGCCAGCGGGAGCTGATTCGCGCAGCCTTTGCCATGATCCCGGCCCGCTTCCGGCTCCACCGCGAGGCCGGCACCACCCTCACCGCCGCGTCGATACCCACCGCGGCCGAGGTCGAGGCCGACGACTCCACGGAGTCGGTACGCTCCGCGGACATCCCCGGCGTGGTGGAGTCCTGGTTCGATGTCGTGGCCTTCCACAAGTCGGGCGGCTCCCTGCTCCAGTTCCTGCTTAACGGCATCGCGGGCAACTTCCGCGACGACGACCCCGAGTCGCTGCGCGTCGTCGACATGCTCCTCCGCCTGGAGGAAGACCTCCTGGAGATCGGCGAGCTCGAGAGCGACTTCGCAGTGATCGTGGCGCGCCCGCGCCGGCCGGTCGTCGCGCGGCCGTCCTCAGCCCGCGCCCAGAAGATGCAGAGAGAGCCGGCCGTCCTCGTCACCCTGGAGGAAGAGCTGGCGCAGAAGCGCGCCTCCGTGGCCGAGGTCGAGGGCTACGCCCGCTCCCTGGAGCAGGAGATCGCCCGGCGCGACGCCCAGATCCGGGAGGTGGGGGGCTACGCCAACTCGCTGGAGGAGGAGATTCAGCGCAAGCAGAACCACCTGAACGAGTTGGAGGGATACGCCCGCTCGCTGGAGGGCGAGGTCGCGCGCCGGAAGGAAGAGCTGGCCCCGCTGCGGAACCAGGGGAAACAGCTCCAAAACGAACTCGAGCAGGCTCGCGACCAGCTTGGGCAGCTCCGGAACGAGCGGGAACAGCTCCGGAACGAGCAGGGGCAGCTCCGGAACCAGCGGGAGCAGGCCCGCCACCAAATGGAGCAGTTGGGCGAGCAGTTGGAACAGACCCGGGAGCGGCTCGGGAAGGTGGAGATCGAGGCTTACTGGCGCCGCCGGCCCCGCATCCACGCGGTCATCGTCCACCACCGCGGCAAAGAGCTGCTGGAGCACTGTCTGCGTCGCCTCCTCGCCAGCCACAGCGTGGACCTCCAGGTGATCGTCGTGTCCAATGCCTGCAAGGAGCCGCTCCCCGAGATCGCCGATCGGAGCGCCGCCGTCCACTTGGTGCGCTCCGAGGCCTCGCTCGGCTTCTCCGCCGCCAACAACCTCGGCGTGGACTGGGCGAGCCGGCAACTGGGCGAGCCGGAGCACTGGTTCTTCCTCAACAACGACGCCGGGGTCGAGCCGGACACCCTCGGCCGCCTGGCCGAGGCCCTCGGCTCCACTCCCAGGGCCGGGGTGGCCGGCCCGCAGCTCGTCATCTGGGGCGCCGAGGACCACCTCAACAGCCTGGGCTTGAACGTCACCGCGATCGGCGAGGCCTGGGACGAGGGGATCGGCGTGCCCCTGGCCGACTACGGCGAGATCCCGGGCCGGCGCGAGGTCCTCGCCGTCACCGGCTCGGCGATCCTTGTCACCGCCGAGACCTACCGTGAGATCGGTGGCTGGAACGAGCTCTACGGCTACTACTTCGAGGACATCGACCTCTGTCTCCAGGCACGCCGTCGTGGATGGAAGGTCATCCACGTGCCCGACGCCGTGGCCGCTCACGCCGTCTCGGCCACTGCCGACCAGATCACCGACTTCAAGCGCCTGCTATCCTGGCGCAACCAGCTCGTCCTGATCCTGCGGCACTGGCCGGCAGGGACTCTGCTCGTCGCGGCGCCCCGTCTGATCGGCGGCCAGCTCAAGGTCTTCGTCCAGAGGCTCCGCCTCAAGTGCTACGCCGACGCCAGGCTCCAGGCCCGCGCCTGGGGCGGAGCCCTGCGCCTGCTGCCCCGCGCCCTGGCCCAGCGCCTCCAGGGCGGCGGGGACCGGAGCTGGACCCGTTTCCTGCGGCCCGCCGGCTCCGTGCCGGTCATCCGTCTTCCCCCGATCCTCCCGGGCCGCAGGCCCTGGGAGCAGCCGGCCGCGCCGCCACCGCCACCCCCGAGCGCTGGCGCCGGACCGGAAAGGAGCCCGTCATGAGCCGCATCCTGCTGGGAGGTCTCTGCCCGCTGCCGGGCGAGAACACCCTGAAGAGCTACGGCCCCGGCATCCGCACCTGGCAGTTCGCCTGGAGCCTGGCCCGGGCCGGGCACGAGGTCCGGGTGCTCGCCATGAAGATCCCGGACGCCTACCGGACGGGCGAAGGCCTGCCCACCGAGGAGATCGACGGCATCCGGGTCGAGCGGCTGACCGACTCCGAGCTCCTCCACTCCGACCGGGTGGCCGAGACCCTCCGCTCCTGGAAGCCGGACGCCGTCGTCGGCGCCACCCTCTACGGTTCCCACGCGCTGGCGCGCTGCCGGCCCGAGGTGCCCTTCTGGGCCGACCAGTTCGGCCACGTCATGGCCGAAGCCCAGGCCAAGGCCGCCCTGGACGGTGCCAACCACGTGCTCGCCTACTTCTGGCGCCTCGTCCAGCCCGTCCTCGCCTGGGCCGACAAGATGTCCGTCGTGTCCGAGCGCCAGCGCTACGCGGCCATCGGCGAGCTGGGGGCGGCCGGCCGCCTCTCCTTCGAGACCTGCGGCTACGAGTTCATCTCCGTGATCCCCTGCGCCCAGATCCCCTTCGAGCCGTCTCCGGCCACCCTGCGCGTGCGGGGAGAGAAGTTCCCCGAGGACGCCTTCGCCGTGCTCTGGAGCGGCAGCTACAACACCTGGAGCGACGCCAGGACCCTGTTCGCCGGCCTCGAAGGGGCCATGCGGCGCAACCCGCGGGTCCGCTTCCTGTCCACGGGCGGCGAGATCCCCGGCCATGACGAGCGCACCTACCGCGAGCTTCAGGAGCTGGTCCGGGCTTCCCCCTTCCGCGACCGCTTCCACCTGGAGGGCTGGATCGCGGCCGAGCATGTCCACGCCTACTGGGACGCGGCCGACCTCGGCGTCCTCACCGAGCGGCCGATGTACGAGGGAGTCCTGGGGAGCAAGAACCGGATCGTCCAGTGGCTGGGCTACGGCCTCCCCGTGGCCTACAACCGGGTGGGCGACCTCGGCGAGCTCATGGAGGAGCGGCAGCTCGGCCTCACCTTCAATGTGGGCGACGCCGCCGGGCTGACCGAGCGCATCCTCTGGGCACTGGAACACCCCGCCGAGCTGAAGGACATGGCCGAGCGCGCCCGCTGCTACGTGGCCCGCGACCTGTCCTTCGAGGGCTCCACCGCCGAGCTGGTCTCCTGGGCCGCCTCCCCCACCCTCGCGCCGGACGCGGCCTGCAAGGGGCGCATCGCCTCCCCCGCCGACTTCGCCCCGCCGGCGGTGCAGAGCGCCGTTGCGGCCGCCGCCCGCCACATCCCGGTGGTCCGTGAGTCCGAAGGTTTGCGCCGGCTCTGGCGACGTCTGCGAGGCTAATACTTCGGCTGACAGGCCGACCCCAGTCAGGGATCGGCCGCGTAGATCCTGTAGGTCAGGTGAGGCCACTCGGCCAGCACCGGCCGGTCCAGCCGCCGCCAGGTCAGCACCGGCATCTTCCCCGCGTAGCGCTCCGGCTCCCGGCCCGAGATCACCTTGTCGACGTGGTCCGCCATCACCCGGTAGATGCTGGCGTAGTCCCCCACCGGGCCGTCCTCGCGCAGGTACTCGGGGTAGTCCACGTAGATCCCGCCCGCGAACGCTTCCGGATGCGTCATCACGAAGTCGGACACCGCCGAGGCGTACTCCGCCGAGCCCACCGAGTTGAGAGAGCTCTCCTGCGTGGCGATACCGAAGTTGAAGGCCACCAGGAGCAGCAGCGCCCCGGTCGCGGCGTGGCGCAACCGGCCCCGCGACGTCAGCCCCCACGCCAGCAGCGCCGCGAACACGGGCAGCAGCCAGCGGATCCACGTCCCGTACCGGCCCACGACCCGGAAGACCCAGGCGATCCCGAGGCTGTTCGGAGCGACCTGGTTGTCGAGCGACGCCGTGAAGAAGCCCTCCGGGATGAAGAGCAGGAGCACGGCGTTGAGGATCAGGGCTCCGAGGGTCAGCGCCAGCCGGGCCCGCGGCCGCTCCCGCAGCAGTGTCAGGGCTCCGAAGGCCATGACCAGCAGCGGGACGGCGAAGTACTCGACGTAGCGCCCGTACAGGTCGAAGCGCGGCAGGGGCAGCCGGATCGCGCCGTACCACATGAAGACGGACGCGATAAAGCAGGCAGCCGCCAGGAAGCTGAACACGTTCAGGAGGACGAGGCGGATGTCCTCCTTGCGTCCGTCCTGCGCTTCGTCGGGATCCGCCCGCCGGACCAGGAGCCATATGGCGGCGGGCAGCGCGAAGCCGAACGTCGACAGCGATACGTAGCCGAGCTGCGCCAGGAACCGGCGGCTCGCGCCCAGGGCCAGCTCCAACGGGAAGTTCACGGCCACGGCCAGCAACACCAGAGGATCGTCCATCGGCGGCGCCGTCTTCACGTGCGGGGCGATCAGGCGCCAGGCCACGAACGCGGCCACGGCAGGGACCAGGGCCTGCAGATGGAGCCACAGCAGCCGACGATCCCGGCGGCGGCGTTGAAGGACAGATCCAACAGCTCCGACCACCAGGCTCGCCGCCACCAGGTATCCGGCGAAACGGGTCAGCACAAGCCCGGCCAGAAAGAGGCCCGCCGCCCAGGCCGTCCAGCTCCTCCGCTCCTGGATCATGCGCACCAGGAAGTACAGGAACCACGCGTAGAGCGCGATGAACAGCGGCTCCGACATGAGCGCCAGCGCGGTGTAGGCCGGAGGACCCAGCACCAGCACCACCGCCAGCAGGCGGGATTCCGTCCCGAACAGCCGCCGAAGGATCAGGCAGCCCGCTACCACCGCCGACGTCAGCAGCCCGTGGAACAGCAGAAGGCCGCCGTGGTAGACCAGCGGCGCCTTGAAGCCCAGCGCGAACAGGGGCGCGAGCAGGAGCGAGGGCAGCGGCGCGTAGAAGAAGGCATCCGGATGAGGGACTCCCGTCTCCCCCCAGTGCGCGATGTCGTACGCCGTCATGATGTAGAACAGCTCGTCCATGAACAGCCAGATCCGCGGGAACGCCTCCGCCACCAGGAACGCCTTGAGCGCGAGCCCCGCGGCGAGCACGCCGGCCAGCCACAAGGCCCCGACGGGAACCTGGCGGACAGCGACCGGACCGCGGACCTTCTCCCGCAGAGCCCAGGCCAGGCGCAGGAACAGGCCGGCGATCAACGCTGGAAAGACCTGGAGATACAGGCGGTCGATCGACCCCAGGATGTGCCACATCTGCCCGTAGGGCGTGACCGCGAAGATCGGGATCCAGGAGACCACCGTGGCCAGCAGGCACGCCCCCCAGAACGAGGCCCACGCGTGACGAAACCGGAGCTGCGCCCAGACGGCCAGCCCGACTCCGGCCAGCAGCGCGGGCCACGCGAGCGACCAGGTGGCGCCATCCCCCACGGGCACCAGGCGCTTGACGATCTCCCGCACCGGCACCCACCAGCGCTCCAGCGACGTAATCCGCGCCAGGGCCGGACCCTGGAAGAAAGTCCCCAGGCCGCTCTCCGGGGCCCACAGCAGCTTGAACAGGAACACCGCGAGCAGGCCCGGCAGCAGGCCCGCCCCCAGCGCCAGCGCCTCTCTCCCGAGATTTCCTCCCGGATTCCCTCCTGGATAGTCCCGGCGGTTCAGGAGCCTCCAGAGCCCATAGAACCCGGCGAGGAGGAGGACCATCACCACCCCCTCGTTCTTGGTCCAGGCCAGCAGGCCCAGGAAGACGCCGCCCAGGACAAGGGGCAGCGGCCCGTCCCGGCGGCCCGGCAGCCGCGAGGCGAGCACCGCCAGCGCACCGGTGAAGTAGTAGGCCACCGGGATGTCCGCGCACTGCGATCCTGACCACTTGAGGAACATGGGGCTGCCCCACAGCAGGGCGGTGGCGATGGCGGCGAGCGGCAGCGAGCCCGAGTCGGCCACCACCGCGAAGACCAGCAGCCCGAGCCCCACGGCGAAGACCATGCCGGTCAGCCGCGACACCCAGGGGTCCTCTCCCGCGATGGCGAGCTGCGTGGCCACGGCCCCGGGGACCAGCAGCGGGTAGTTAGGATGGGAGACCGGATCCACCTGCTTGAGGAGATCGGGCGCGCGCTCGTAGTCGCGGTCCAGGAAGCGCGCGCGGACGTTCCACACAGCCACCGCGTCCCAGGTCCCCTCGGGCCAGGCCCGGCTCACCATCCGCAGCGTGTCCAGGAACAGCCCGGCAGATACCAGCAGCATCAGCACCGCCGCCACCTGCACGAACATCGGAGAGCGGATGGGACGTGCCGAAGGAGTGATCGGCGCCGGGGGCGAGCGCCGCTGCCAGGCTGCGATCCCCCAGGCCAGCAGCGCGCCGGCGCCGAGGAACGACACCAGCCCGGGCCGGGACAGCCCGAGCGTCCGGAAAAAAAACGTCAGCAGCGAAGCGATCCCCAGGCCCAGGCCGGGGCCGAAGGCGGCCGTGTGGAGCCCCAGCCGCCTCTCCCGCAGCCCGGCGGCATGGAGCCCCAGCCAGGCGACTCCGCACCCCACACCGATCACGCAGAGGACGGCGAACCAGGCGCCCGCGCCCGCCGCGGCCTCCCATCCCGTCTCCGTCGCTCCCGACAGCCCCGCCGGCATCCCGGGCGACCCCCGCACTACGGCTCCTCGACCTGCATCAGCAGGACTCCCGCTACCGGCTCGCTGGGCTTCAGCGTCCCGATCCCCTGCCGTTGCGCCTCGGCCACCATCGCCTGGTAGTACGCCTCCCGCGCGACCAGATCGTCGAAGTGGGCCATCACCACCGTGCCCGTCAGCGTTCTTCCTTCCACCGTAGGCAGCCACCAGCGCTTGAAGACCCGCGGGGCAAGCTCATACTGGGCGCAGAAGTATCTGCGGGACGAGTTGGGCTCCGGCACGTCGGTCAGGAAGGCCACGGCGGCGTCCTCGGGAATCGCGCCGGCCACCCGGGCGTAGGCCTCGAGGCCCTCGCAGACCGCCGGGGAGCTCCTCATCCAGCGGAGCTCCTCCAGGCTGTCGCGGATACCGAAGGCCCAGACCATCAACAGCAGGAGGAGCCACGCATAGATCCACGAGCGGGGCGGGAAGCCTGAAGTAGGGGCGGTCATAGGGAGCTGTGCCGACGTAGCGGAGGGACTTTAGCAGCAGGTGTCAGAAAAAGGAAACGCCTCCCGAGCGGCGGAAGCCGCTCCCGGGAGGCGATTGCCCTTGGCCAGGCCAGGATGGAGGTCAGCTCGTACGGCGCGTCAGGGTGCGACCGGCGCGAAGTAGCCCGTCACGTCCAGGAATAGATGCGTCTGCCCTGTCGCCACCATGAACGTGTACACCGTGATGTCAGTGGCCCCGCTCGTGGCCAGGGGGACGATCGCACCGTTGGCCAGCGCCGTCTCGTTGCCCGCGAAGTTGATGTTCGAGACAACCGGCGTGGCCACGTCCGACGGGAAGAGGCGCAGGTGGCCCTTCTGGTTCGGGGTCTGCACGGTGACGTTGAGCGCCACCGCCTTGGCCTCGGCCGGCACGCCGCAGTTGCCCCGGATCACGAACGAGCGAAGGGGGACGCTGCCTCCCGTCGTGTTCCCCACTAGAGCCGGAGCCTGCCCGCTCTTGGTGTCGACCACCCGGCACGGAGTCAGCGCGTAGAACCGGAAGGGCCCATCGGCCAGCGCCGGCGCGGCGGCGAGGAACAACATCATGGCAGCGAAGAGTCGGCCGTTGCGGCGGGGCGTACGATCAGTCATCTGGTGACCTCCATGAAGGTGCCTCGGTGGATGCAATGGCCAGCCTTGGCCTTTCGACATCTGCGAGGAAATTTTAGCATACCTGGCTAGCTTGCCTGATTCTGACTTGTTTCCTGCCCATCGTCAACTGTCAATGTGTAGTGACGGGCAGAACGATTCCATTTCATGGCTTGTTCAGGGCTTGCTGCCGAGCAGCCGGGACTTCCAGATCCGCTTCTTGTCCAGCTTGTAGATGGCGAGCACCTTGAGCACCGCGAAACCATAGCGGACGCTGCGCCGGAAACCGATCTGCGAGGCTTCCGGGAAATAGCGGGTCTGGATCGGGATCTCGCGGATGCGCAGCCCCTTCTTCACCCCCTGGGCGATGATCTCGGTGTCGAACACGAAGTCGTCCGAGTTGCGCTCCAGGTCCACCGTCTCCAGGTAGCGCCGGCTGTAGGCGCGCAGCCCCGAGTGGTACTCCGACAGGAAGACGTAGAACGTGGCGTTGGCCACCGCCGTGAGAAACAGGTTGGCCAGATACTTCCACTTGGGCATCCCGCCTTCCATGGGCCGGCCGCCGAGCATGCGGCTGCCGAACACGGCGTCGCAGTCCCCCTTGATGATCGGCGCGACCAGCTCCGGGATGTACTTCGGGTCGTACTG
>JANOCF010000630.1:0-2768 GCA_031412055.1 Holophagales bacterium
ATCCGGGTCGAGCTGAAGGGTGCCCAGAAGGGGACCCGCGTCGTGCACCGTCCCGGCTACTACGCCCCGCGGCCCTTCCAGCAGCAGAGCCCGACCGAGCGCATCCTCCAGACCGCCCACAAGATGATGGGCCGGGAGAAGGGCACCATCGGCACCTCGGTGCTCGCCGCGCCGTTCCACCAGGGCGGCGGCCAGGCCTACGTGCCGGTGATCATCGAGGTCGACGGCCCCTCGCTGATGGCGGGGACGGAAGGCTGGAGCCTGCCGGTCGAGATCTACGCCTATGCCTTTGACGCGCAGGGGCAGGCCCGGGACTTCTTCTCCCAGACAATCGGCCTCGAGCTCCTCAAGGTCGGCTCGGCGCTCCAGAAGAGCGGCCTCAAGTTCTTCGGCCACCTGGATCTCCCGCCCGGCGACTGGGCCGTTCGGGTGCTGGTGCGCAACGCCGCGACCGGCGCCGCCGGCATGAAATCGGTGGACCTCCGCGTGCCGGAGTTCGACAAGCAGGCGCCGCTGCTGCTGCCCGCCTTCTTCCCCGAGCCGCCGGGCAAGTGGCTCCTGGTGCGCGAGTCCGGCCCCAGCGCGCAGGCGGCCTATCCCTTCATGTCCGGCACGTCCGGCGAGCAAGAGGCGTACATCCCGGCCTCTCTGCCGGAGCTGGCTCCCGGACGCGAGGCGGCCGTGGCCCTGGTCGCGTACAACTTGCCGGCCGGCGAGGTGCGGGCCGAGGCGAGGGTTCGCACCGCGGACGGCCGCGACGCCGGCACCGGCCGGCTCCGGATCGTCCAGCGCCATGCCGGCGGAGATGACGGCTCCGAGCGCCTGACCGCCGCCTTCGAGCCGCCCGCCGGTCTCCAGGCGGGCGAGTACCTGCTGCTCGTGACACTGACCGGCCCCGCAGGCAACGCCCAGAGCAGCGTGGTATCGGCGGCGGCGGCATCGTTCGAGGTGCCGGCAGGAGGCGTCTCGTGAGAGATCGGATTTCTTCACGAAGTTCTTCAGGAGGTGAGTTGATGAAACGAGCTTTGAGCCTTTGCCTTCCCGCCGCCCTTCTTCTGCTGGCGGGACCGGTCGGCGCCCAGTCCTCCTACTCCGAGAGCACGGACGTCGTCGTGGTCGAGGTGCCGATCCAGGTGATCCGCGACGGCTCTCCGGTCCGCGGGCTCACTGCCGACGACTTCGAGGTCTACGAGCGGGGCAAGAGGCAGAAGATCGTCGGCTTCGAGGTCCTCGATCTTGCCCTTCAAGTCCCCGAAGGGCTGGGCGGCGCGAAGCGCCAGGCGCCCGCGCCCGTGGCGGCGCGCCGGCACTTCCTGCTGCTGTTCGATCTCTCCTTCTCCTCCCCCAAGGGGGTCACTCTGGCCCGGCAGGCCGCCCGGGAGGTGATCGGCAAGCTCCATCCCTCGGACCTGGTAGCCGTCGGCTCCTACGTCTCCTCCAAGGGAGCCGAGCTGCTCCTGGCCTTCAGCGGCGACCGCGATCAGACCCTGGCCGCCATCGAAGAGATCGGGATGCCCACCGCTCTCGACCGCGGCCCGGATCCGCTGCGCCTCGTCCTCAACCCGCCCATGACCGGGGGCGGTGGAGGCGGCGGCGGCGGTGGCGGCGGCGGTCGCGCTGACGGTGGCGGCGGCAGCGGCGCGTCCGAGAGGCGGGAGGCCGTGAGCGCCGCGATCTCCACCGCCGAGGGCGACATGGAGGCGGGCGCCCAGATGAGCATGGAGCGAGCCCAGCGCGGCCAGCAGGAGCGCTCCGTGACCGCCATGACCCGCTCCCTGGCCGAGTTCGCCCGCATGATGCAGGGCATCCGGGGCCGCAAGCACGTGGTCCTCTTCTCCTAGGGCTTCGACGCCGCCACCCTGCACGGCAGCGCCAACATCGACGACCAGAACAACATGGCGTCCGCGTCCATGGCCGGCGAGATCTGGAACATCGACTCCGAGGCGCGCTTCGGCAGCTCCAAGGCGGCCAACGAAATGGAGATCATGCTGGAGGAGTTCCGCCGCGGCGACTGCGTGGTCCAGGCGATCGACATCGGCGGCCTGCGCGAGGGCGCCCGGCCCGAAGACCAGTGGGCCGGAGGCAGGGACAGCCTCTTCCGCATGGCCGAGGAGACCGGCGGCGAGCTCTTCGAGAACTACAACGACCTCGACATCGCCCTGGAGCAGATGCTGGAGAGGACGAGCGTCACCTACGTCCTCGCCTTCCAGCCGGAGGACGTCAAACGCGACGGGGCGTACCACCGCCTGCGGGTCGAGCTCAAGGATCCACCCCGGGGCACCCGGCTGGTCCACCGGCCGGGCTACTACACGCCGCGGCCCCATCAGCAGCAGAGCCCGATCGAGCAGGCCCTCACGGCCGGCGAGCGGATCCTGAGCGGCTTCGACGGCGGCACGATCCGCACCTCGGTGCTCGCGGCGCCGTTCCCGGCCGGGCAGGGGGATGCCTACGTCCCGGTGCTCATCGAGATCGACGGCGACGGCCTGCTGGCCGGGAGCGGCAATACCGGCAATACCGGCGATAAAGGCACCCTGCCGGCCGACGTCTTCGCCTACGCCTTCGACTCGCAAGGCAAGGTCGTGGACTTCTTCTCCCAGACCCTCGCGCTGGACGTGGGCAAGGTCGGGCCGGCCCTGCGCAAGACCGGCGTCAAGTTCTTCGGCCACCTGGACCTCGGTCCCGGCGAGTACTCGGTCCGGGTCCTGGTGCGCAACACCGCCACCGGCAATTGGGGGCTCAAGGCGTCCTCGCTGAGCGTCCCCGAGTTC
>JANOCF010000631.1:0-3027 GCA_031412055.1 Holophagales bacterium
CCAGCAGGCAAAGAAAAAGGCCGCCCGGGTGGGCGGCCTTCGGAAAGACAGCACGGCGGATGCCGGCCAGACGGGTTGAGTGTCAGCTCGCTTTCGCGCGCTGGCGCTTCTCCAAGCTGGAGCTCAACGACCTCTCGACCAGATCCTCGGCCTCCCGCTCCGCGATGTTCTTGACGTGCGCGACCTCGCTCGTGATGAAGTACTTCGCGCGCTCATACATTTTTTTCTCACGGAACGACAGACTCTTGCGCTGACTGACCAGACGCAGGTTCTTGAGCACCTCCGCCACCTCGACGAGCCGCCCTGTCTTCATCTTGTCCAGGTTCTGTTTGTAGCGGCCCTTCCAGTCTTTGTAGGTGTCGATGTTGCCATCCTCGAGGATGTCAAACAAGGCTCGAACATCGCGCTGCTGGCACAGCGGGCGCAGCCCCACCAGCTCGAGGTTCGACTTCGGCACCATGACTTTGGAGTTGTTTCCGAGGAGCTTGAGATGAAAATAGACCTGCTCCACCCCATCGATATGCCCGGGTTCGATCTTCTCGACCAGGCTTACGCCGTGGTTGGGGTAAACCACTTTCTGACCGACTTTGAATGTCACGTCATTGACCCCCTTGCGTGGGTGAAATCAGGAAGATGGAGCTGTGGGCGAGCGGATAGTAAGTCGCTGAAGGACTTCCGCTTACGCCGGTCATTTATAGCATCCGCAATGGCATTCCGTCAACCAGGCAGGGCTGAAGATTCGTTTCAGGCAGGAAATGAGGTGCCAGGTTGACACCCGAAGTGGGACCCCTTACGATGCTCGCTTCGCTGGGCCGGAGTGGCGGAATGGCAGACGCAGGGGACTCAAAATCCCCCGCCCTTCGGGGTGTGTGGGTTCGACTCCCACCTCCGGTACCACATCAAATACCACCTCAGTTCCCTGTACAGGGATCTTATTCGTATCTGAGCGCGTCGATGGGATCGAGGCGCGAAGCCTTGCCCGCGGGGTAGATGCCGAAGAAGATCCCCACCACCGCCGAGAAGCCGAAGGCCAGGGCCACCGCCCAGAGAGGTACGTAGGCGGGCGGAAAGTCCCCGTCCAGCACCTTCGAGAGGATGGCCGAGATCGTGACTCCCATGCCGTAGCCGATCGCCAGGCCCAGGCCTCCCCCGACCAGGGAAAGCGTGACGGCCTCGATCAGGAACTGGACAAGGATGTCCTGCCGCCTCGCCCCGACCGCCTTCCTCACGCCGATCTCCCGGGTGCGCTCCGTCACCGAGACCAGCATGATGTTCATGATGCCGATCCCGCCCACCAGGAGCGCGATGCTGACCACGCCGCCCACCACCGCGGTGACGCCGCTCAGGAACCGGTTCACGGCGCTCAGGATCTCGTCCTGCATGATGACCTGGAAGTCGTCCGGGTCGTTGACGCCGATCTTGTGGCGCTGCCGCAGGATGCGCTGGACGCCGCCCTTGACCTCCTCCACCACGTCGGAGCTCTGGGCTTGCAGGTGGAGCTGGATCGCGTCGCCGGCGTTGCGGCCGAAGAGCGACAGGGCCGCGTCGAAGGGGACGAAAACCATGTCGTCCCGGTTCTGGCCCATGGCCTGGCCCCGCTCCTCCATCACCCCGACCACCAGGACCGGCGTGCTGCCGATGTAGATCTCCTTGCCGATCGGCTCGCTCCCCAGGTCCAGCTCGTCCACCACCTCCTGCCCGATGACCGCCACCTTGCGCCGGTGCTGCAGGTCGATGCGCGAGATGAACCGCCCGTGGTCCACCGTGTGGTTGACGACCTCGGGATAGTCGGAGTTGACCCCCATGATGCCCGAGGGGCGGTGGCTGCGGTCCCGGTACTTGAGCACCTCGCTGCCCTGGAGCACCGGCGTGATCATGCGGATGCCCGGCACCTGGTCGCGGATCGCCTGGCCGTCGTCCCAGGTGAGCTTGACCTGGCGCGCCAGCACGACCCCGTGGCCGCCGCCGCCCTGCTGGGAGTCCGGGAAGACAAAGATGTAGGTGGCGCCGACGCCCTGGAACTCCTGGTTCGCCATGGCCTGGAGACCCTGGACGACCGATACCACCGCGATGACCGCGGCCACGCCGATGATGATGCCCAGCGTGGTCAGCATGGACCGCATCGTGTTGGCGCGGATGGCCGAAAAGGCGACGCTGAAGTTCTCGGTCAGGATCAATTCAAGGGTCTCCAGGTAAAAGCGCAGGTTAGAGCGCGGGTATCAATGCGCCGGGCTCGCCGCCAGCGCCGTGGTGGCCCTGGGCGTGGGGATGTCGTCGACCACCTTGCCGTCGCGCAGGTTCACCTGGCGCCATGCGTGCTGCGCGATGTCGGGCTCGTGGGTGACCAGCAGCACCGTGTTGCCCGCGGCGTGCAGCTCGTCGAAGAGATCCATGATCTCCTTGGAGGTGTTGGAGTCGAGGTTGCCCGTGGGCTCGTCGGCCAGCAGCAGGGAGGGATCGTTGACCAGGGCGCGGGCGATGGCCACGCGCTGGCGCTGGCCGCCCGACAGCTCGTTGGGGTTGTGGTGCATGCGCTCCCCGAGCTTGACCCGCTCCAGCGCGCGCGTGGCCTTCTCCTTGCGCTCGCGGCGCGAGACCCCGGCGTAGATCAGCGGCAGCTCCACGTTGTGCAGGGCGCTGGTGCGGGCGAGCAGATTGAAGGTCTGGAAGACGAAGCCGATCTCCTTGTTGCGGATGCCCGCGAGCTCCGTGTCCCCGAGCCCCTGGACTTCGACTTCGTTGAGGCGGTAGATCCCCGACGTCGGCGTGTCCAGGCAGCCGATCAGGTTCATCAGGGTCGACTTGCCGCTGCCCGACGAGCCCATGATCGCCACGTACTCCCCGCGCTGGATCTCCAGATTCACGCCGTTGAGCGCGTGCACCTTCTCGGCGCCCATGTCGTAGATCTTGAAGATATCCTTGATCTCGATCAGCGCCATTACGAAGCCTCCACGGTGACCGATCCCTCTTCCTCTTCCTTTTCCTCGTCCTTCTTCCTGGACTTCTCCTTGTCCTTCTTGGGGTCGG
>JANOCF010000632.1:0-6804 GCA_031412055.1 Holophagales bacterium
CTCGTCGGCATCCTGCTGCTGCGCGACGCGGTGGAGTGCGAGCAGGCGACCGTCGAGCTGCTTCACCTCATCGCCGTCTCCCTCGGCAAACTGGACGGCCGCTCGGCTCCCCCGCTCGACCCGGAAGTCCGCTAGCCCACGGCTGGCCTGGAAGAATCTAAAAGACGCCCGGCCCTGCCGGGCGTTACTCTTTTCCCCCGGTTCCTTTTACTTCGTCGTCCAGACGGGCCAGCTCTTCCTGCAGGGCGCGGGTGACCACGCTCTCGATCTCATTCCGGTTCATCTTCGGCACGGCGAGTGGACCTTCTGCGGAAGGTCCGATCTGGCGGAAGGCCATCTCGATCTGCTCCAGGACCCAACTCGGGTCCTGAGGAAGACTTGGCCATTTGTCGTCTTTCATTGAAGCGAGTCTATGCCAGGCAGGCAGAACCCTACCAGCCCCTCCAGTCATCAAGGTGTCTGATTTGCGGAAATCGAGCCCTGCCGCGTAAGTTCGGGACGCGACAGGAGGGCGGCCGGGAAGCGTCTCCAGAGGCTTTGTCACCCCAGCCCGTCGTGCAAGCCCCGGACCATTCAGTCGACCCGCACCCCCAGCTTGCCGGCCAGGACGCGGAAGCGCTCGACCCACTGCTCGGCCAGGGCTTCCCCGGCCTCGGCCTCCTCGCGCATCACCGGGTAGGCGGTGCCGAGCATCTCGTAGCAGCGGTTCTGGGCGCGCAAGAGGTTGATCCGGAACGGAGGCTTGCTGGACAGGTCCACCGCGGCTTCCACACGCCGCAGGAGTTCCGTGTCCTCGGGCTGCTCGCGGAGGCGATCCACCAGCCTTTCGAGGACGCGTTCCAGGGCGTAGCTCAGGCCGTCGACATCCAGGGCAACACCCAGGCTGGAAACCTCATCCAGGAGCCGCAGCACCTCGTCGGATCCGGGGCTCTCCACGGCGCGCTTGAGGTCGACGTTGAGCACGAACTCGGCCGCAGCCTGGAAGGCATTCGGCAGCGGCGTGCCCAGCCCGTTCAGGAAGCGCATCAGGGGGGAGTACTGGAGGAAGATCTCGCGGAACTCGTCCTCGACCTCTCCCAGCGTGGAGGCCAGGATGTGTTCGAGCACCCGGCGCTGCTCGTCGCGGAACAGAGACTTCAGGGAGTAGGAGACGCCGCCACCCCCGTCAATACCGCCGAAGTCGCGGTCGAGCAGGCGGATCACCTGGGCGAAATCGCCATGCTCGAACGCCTTGCCCACCTCGCTCTGAAGCTGTCCATAGGCCTCCTCGCCCCGGAACTGCCGCACGCCGGCATTCAGGTTGTGATCGCCGAAGTGGAGGACTCCGTAGCTCAGGAGGTCCGAGTCGCCCGTGAGGTCCGAGGTGATCCGGACCCTTCCCATGGAGAGCCGCGCCCGGCCGGCCTGGAAGGTCCTGCCGTTCTCCCGCTCCACCGAGTAGCAGTAGACCGGGGCGGGATTCGGGTACTCCTGAAACAGCGCGGTGACCGCGTAGTGGACGGCCACCTTGGGCAGGTCCACCATCGCGGTCCGCACGTGGGTCTCGTACAGGTCGCGCCCGTTCCCCGCCTCCGCGACGTTGCTGCGGGCTCGCTCCAGCCGGGTGAGGAACCCCTCCTCGACGTCCTCCTTGAAGAGCTGCCCGGCGAGCTGCACCACCTTGCCGGCGTACTGCAGGACCTGGATCGTCTCGATCCCCGCCAGGTCGTTGAAGAACCAGCCGCAGCTCGTGTACATGAGCATGGCCTGGCGCTGCATCTCCAGCAGCTCCAGGACCCGGACGCGGTCGGCTCCGGCAGGGACGCCGGCCTTGGCGTACTGCGCGAGGAAGGCGTCCACGACCTTCGGCGAGCGGTCGAGCATCACCGCGATGTAGCCGTCCCGCGCTGCCCAGGGGTCCGTGAAGAAACGGCCGGCCTCGGCCTCGTAGCGGGGCGCGAGCTCGTCGCGAAGCCAGTCGAGCGCCTCCCGCAAAGGCGCCCGCCAGGCCTGGTTCCAGCCGCCCTCGCCGCCCGTGCGGCAGCCGCAGTCGGCGCGCCACCGCTCAACCCCGTGGGCGCAGCTCCAGGAGCTGTTCTCCCGGATCTCCGCCTCGCGCGTGGGTGGATGGGCGGCCAGGTACTCGCCGTAGTTGGTGAGCCGGGCCCAGCCCTTCGCCTCGATGTGATGGAGCGCATAGGAAAGAGCCATCTCCCCGTAGGCGTGGTGATGACCGTAGGTCTCGCCGTCCGTGGCGATGTGGACGAGCCGGTCCCCGTCGGACCCCTCCGGAAACCTGGAGACGAGACGCGAGGCGAACCGCTCCCCCGAATCGAGGAGCCTTTCGAACGCGACGGACCGTGAGGTCGCTCCGTCGTAGAAGAAGACGGCCATGGAGCGGCCCGAGGGGAGCGCGATCGTGTAGGGGACCGTGGTGTCGACGGCATGCCGGGCCTGCCCCGGCTCGAGGATGGTGAACCGGACCCCCTCGGCGGCCAGGAGGTCGAGGCTCTCCAGATCCACGGCGGCCTCGGGAAGCCAGACCCCTTCGGGCTTGCGCTCGAAGCGGTGCTCGAAGTCGGCCAGTCCCCAGAGGATCTGGGTCTTCTTGTCGCGCCGGTTCGACAGGGGCAGGATGGTGTGGTTGTACGGCTGGGCCAGGGCCGAGCCGTGGCCGGAGAAGCGTACCTGGCTCAGCTTGTCGGCGTCGAGGATCGCGCGGTAGACCTCCGCCTTCTTCGCCTCCATCCAGGCGAGGAGCGTCGGGCCGAAGTTGAAGCTGATCCGGGCGTAGTTGTTGACGATGCGCTCGATCCGTCCACTGCCGTCCAGGATGCGCGACGCGGCATTGGGGGCGTAGCACTCGGCGGTGATGCGCTCGTTCCAGTCGTGGTACGGGTACGCCGAGTCCTGGAGCTCGATCGCTTCCAGCCACGGGTTCTCCCGCGGCGGCTGATAGAAATGGCCGTGAATGCAGAGGAAGCGGCTCATCGGAAGGCGGGATCTTACCCCAGCTTCCGCTCCTTAACCGGCTCCTCCACCGGCCCCTTCACCTTTTTCGAGACCGGCGCCTTCAGGGCCGCCGGGGCCTTCAAGAAAACCACGCCCAGCGGCGGCAGGTTCAGGGTGAGCGAGTACGGGCGGCCGTGCAGCGGGATCGGCACCGTCTCCACTCCGCCCATGTTGCCCTTCCCGCTCCCCTGATACTCAGCGGCGTCGCTGTTCAGGACCTCGGCCCAATAGCCGCGGCGAGGGACGCCCACCCGGTAGTTCTCGCGCGGGATCGGGGTGAAGTTCAGTACGACAAGAAAAGTGTCGTCCGGGCTCGCGCCCTTGCGAAGAAAGGAGAGGACGCTGTTGAGAGCGTCGTTGGCGTCGACCCATTCGAACCCATCGGGAGAGCTGTCGCACTCGTGGAGGGCCGGCTCGCCGCGGTACAGCCGGTTCAGGTCTCCCAGCCAGTTGTAGATCCCGGCATGGGCGGGGTCGTCCAGCAGGTGCCAGTCGAGACTCGACTCGTGGTTCCACTCCCGCCACTGGGCGAGCTCGGCTCCCATGAACAGGAGCTTCTTTCCCGGCTGGGCGTACATGTACCCGTAGAGCAGGCGCAGGTTCGCCAGCTTCTGCCAGGGGTCCCCCGGCATCTTGTTCACCAGCGAGCCCTTGCCGTGGACCACCTCGTCGTGGGAGAGCGGCAGGACGAAGCTCTCGTTCCACGCGTAGACCATCCGGAAAGTGATCTCGTTGTGGTGGAACACGCGGTGGACCGGATCGTGGGACAGGTACTTGAGCGTGTCGTGCATCCAGCCCATGTCCCACTTGAAGCCGAAGCCCAGGCCCCCGATGTAGGTCGGGCGCGAGACCATGGGCCAGGCGGTGGACTCCTCGGCGAGCGTCTGGACGTCCGGGAACGTCTCGTAGACCTCCTCGTTGAAGGCACGGAGGAAGGCGATCGCCTCGAGGTTCTCCCGGCCGCCGTAGCGGTTGGGAATCCACTCCCCCTCCTTGCGCGAGTAGTCGAGGTAGAGCATGGAAGCCACCGCGTCCACGCGCAGCCCGTCGATGTGGTACTTCTCCAGCCAGAAGATCGCGCTGCTGACGAGAAAGCTCCGCACCTCGTTGCGGCCGTAGTTGAAGATGTAGCTCCCCCAGTCCGGGTGATAGCCCTGGCGCGGGTCGGCGTGTTCGTAGAGGTGCGTGCCGTCGAAGAACGCCAGCCCGTGCTCGTCCGTCGGGAAGTGGGAGGGCACCCAGTCCAGGATGACCCCGATCCCCTGCTGGTGCAGGTAGTCGACCAGGTACATGAAATCCTGCGGCGTGCCGTAGCGGCTGGTCGGCGCGAAGAAGCCGGTCGTCTGGTAGCCCCAGGAGCCGTAGTAGGGGTGCTCCGTGATGGGCATCAGCTCCACGTGGGTGAAGCCAAGATTCTTCATGTGCTCGGCGAGGGCCGGCGCGGTCTCGCGGTAGGTGAGCGGGCGGTTCCCCTCTTCGGGGAGCCGGCGCCACGAGCCCAGATGGACCTCGTAGATGGACATCGGAGCCGTGACCGTCTGCCGCTCCGCGCGGCTCGCCATCCAGTCGCCGTCCTGCCACTCGTAGGCGAGGTCCCAGACCACCGACGCCTGGGCCGGCGGGACCTCGGTGTGGAACCCGAAGGGATCGGTCTTGTCCGCGCGGTAGCCGCGATGCCGGGAGACCACGTGGTACTTGTAGCGCGCTCCCTGGGCCACACCCGGCACGAAACCCTCCCAGATGCCGGAGCTCTCCGCCCCCTGGCGGCGCGCCAGCGGGTTCTCCCTCTTGTCCCAGCCGTTGAAGTCGCCGATCAAGGAGACCCGCTCGGCTTCGGGCGCCCAGACCGCGAACCAGGTGCCCTCCTGGCCTTCTTCGTCCGTTCCGAGGTGCGCCCCCAGATGCTGGTACAGACGATAGTTGGTCCCTTCGGCGAAGAGATGGACATCCTGCTCGGTCAGCCGGCTCAACTTTCCCCCTTCTTCCGGATCTCGTCGATGCGCCGGAGCACATCTACCACCTCGGGATGCCCCGAGAAGTCCTCAAATGAGTAGCGGGCCTTGCGCCGCCAGTTGGGCCGCTCGGTGCTCGTCCCGGGTACGTTCTGCGGCTCGGTCTCGCCCCAGAGGTCCTCCAGGTTGACCAGGATCATCCGCGCCGGGCTGGCCGCGAGCTGCTCCAGCAGCCTCCTCAGCACAGCCCGGAAGGCCTTCCTGTCGTCGCCCCGCTCCTCCGGCGTCAGCTCGTTCAGGATCTCCCGGCGCAGAGTCTCCCGCCGCTCCCGCTCTTCGCGGGCCTGCCGCTCGTCGAAAAAGCCGAGACTCTGCAGGTCGGCCACATCCCGGGCCTCCCAGAACGCGCGGAAGGTCGGCATGTCGTGGGTGTTCAGGCTGGCCACCGACCGGGCCGGAGGCGTGCGCAGTCCCTGGCCTCCGGGCTGCAGCTCGTACTGGACGACGTACATGCCGAGCACGTCGTGCCGGTCCATGGCCTCGCCGATCTCGGGCGGCACGGTGCCCAGGTTCTCGCCCACGACGATCGCCCGGTGGCGGTGGGACTCCACGGAGAGCACCGCGAACAGCTCGTCTACGGGATAGCGGACGTAGACGCCGTCCGCGGCCTCCATCCCCTCGGGGATCCAGAACAGCCGGTAGAGCTGCATCACGTGATCGATCCGCAGGAGCCCGGCGTGGCGCAGATGCTGGCGCAGGCTCTCGATCAGATAATCGTAGCCGTGCTCCCGCAGCCGCTCGGGATGGAGCGGCGGGAATCCCCAGTTCTGCCCCTTGGTGAAAAAGGAGTCCGGAGGAGCCCCGGCCGAGGAGCCCTCCGCGAAGAGGTGGCGGTAGCGCCAGACATCGTACGAGCTGCCATGGACCCCCAGCGGCAGGTCCAGGTAGAGACCCGGACCGCGCCGCCTCGCTTCGCGCGCCATGGCGCCCACCTGCTCGTCGGTGATCCACTGCACCCAGAGGTGATAGCGGCGGTCGTCCTCGTCGTAGTCGCCGGTAGCGAGGGGACCTTCGCGCAGCCGTTCCGGCCAGGACTGCCAGGGTTCCCCCCGCCGCTCTCCCACGGCCCGGAACGACGCGTAGGCCGGCAGCTCGGGCCGGCTGGCGACGAAGTCGTCGAAGGCCTCCTTCCGGTCCGGCGAGGAGCGCGAGAAGAACCAGCGGGCCAGCTCCTCCAGGACTCTCCGCTTGAGCGCGATCAGGCGGGCGTAGTCCACCTTGGTCTCGCTCCGCAGCGCCTCCACCTCGCGGCGGAGCTCCGGGGACTCAAGGATGCGCTTCGCCTCCGGGCACTCCTCCAGCTCGGGGATGCGGCGCGGGTCGAGGTAGAGCTCGTTCCAGAACAGGCGGCTGGCCGGCGCGTAGGGGCTGGGCTCGAACGGCTCGACGAGGAACGTGGAGAGCATGGGCAGAGTCCCGACCACCCCTCCGCCGAGCTTCGCGGTCCACTCGGCGAGGGTCTCCAGGTCGGAGAAGTCGCCGGCGCCCCAGCTCTCCCGGGTCTGGAGCGCGTAGAGCGGCAGGAACACGCCCCAGAGCAGTTTTCCTCCGCCATCGTTATCACCGGTAAAGGCGCGGGTGGGTGCGGAGATCACCAGCGCCTCGCCGGAACGCCCGCCGGACTCGACCCGCAGGCGGTGGTAGCCCATGGGGAGGTTGTCCGGAAGGCCGAGGAGGCGGCCGGGGATGGACGATCCTTCGAGCGGAGCCGTCGAAGGCAATGCCGAAAGCTCCCGGTCCCAGGCCCACCGCTCTCCGCCTTCGAGATCGAAGCGGACGGCGAGCGGGCCGGAGTCCGTGC
>JANOCF010000633.1:0-10017 GCA_031412055.1 Holophagales bacterium
GCCGGCCGCTCGCGATGATGCGGCCATCGTAGGGGATGCGGATCTCCCGGCCGTCGTGGCGGAAGTTCGACAGGATCGTGCCCGCCCCCAGGTTCACGTTGGAGCCGAGAATCGAGTCGCCCACGTAGTTCAGATGCGGCGCCTTGGCGTGGGGCAGCAGGATGGCCCTCTTGATCTCGGTGCTCGCCCCCACCACGCAGTCGTCGCCGATCCACACCCCGCCCCGGATGTAGGCACCGGCGCGGATCTCCACTCCCTTGCCGATGTAGACCGGGCCCTCGATCACCGCTCCCGGGCCGATCTTCGCGCCGGGGCAGATGACGACCCGGTCGCCCAGGAGATGGACGTCGGGCGAGATGCGGATCCGGATGTCTTCGGAGGGCAGCCCGCCGAGGACCTCGTCCAGGGCATCCCCGAGCAGGGCCCAGGGAGCGGACGGGTCGAAGTGGTCGGCGAAGGCGTCGGGCAGCTCGGCGAAGAGCGGCGGCAATGCCGGAGCAGGCAAAGCGGATGGAGCCGTGATGGGTTCTGCGGCCATGTAGGTTTTCCTCGGAAAGTATAGCCGTTGCCGTCTCGATTCGACCCGAAAAAGAGCAATCGACATGCCATCCAGGAATCGGTATGTTCTGTCTCCCATGAACCGCTACCGTCCTCTCCCGCTGTCCTTCTACCGCCGTCCCGCCGAGGAGGTCGCGCGGGACTTGCTGGGCCGCTTCCTGATTCGGGAGTTGGAGGGCGAGCGCCTGGTCCTGCGCCTGGTGGAGGTGGAAGCCTACCTTGGGTCTTCCGACATGGCGAGCCACGCCTCGGGAGGGCGCCGCACGCCGCGCAACGAGAGCCTCTACCTGCCAGGGGGGCACGCCTACGTCTACTTCATCTACGGCATGCACTGGTGCTTGAACGCCGTGACCGGGGAGCGGGACGTGGGCAGCGCCGTGCTGATCCGGGCCGGGGAGCCGGTCGAGGGAGAGGAGCGGATGCGGGAGAACCGGGGCTTCGTAAAAAAGCTCAAGCCGGGGGATCTGGCTGGCGGACCGGGCAAGCTCTGCCGGGCGCTGGCCGTGGACCGTTCCCTTGACGGCGTCCTTCTGGACCAGGTGCCGCTCAGGATCACCACTGGAGAGCCGGCGGAGCCGGGCGAGATCGTGGCGGGTCCGAGGGTTGGCGTCGACTACGCGGGAGAGGCCGCCGCGTGGCCGCTGCGCTTCGCGGTCCGGGGGAACCCGCACGTCTCAAAACCGAAACTGGCCTGAGTCGTCTACCGCGGCTTGCCCGGAGCCACCTTGATGTAGCCCCCCTTCTTGAGCTTCCAGAAGACCAGAAGCGCGTCGAGCTGGGGCATGGGGGTGATCTTCAGGATCGAGTGGATGTCATAGCTGCCGTTGAGGCGGGTCAGCATGAAACCCTCCTGGGGCGAGATCTTGGCGCTGGTGAGCTGATCGAAGCTGATCGCCAGCGTGGGGACAGCGTGCAGGTTCACACCCGATGCCTCGATCGCCTCCCGGATCGACTTCTCGCCTTGCGTCAGGGCCTCCTGGATGTCCTGGTTCTCCGGCTCCAGGCTGCGGGCCGCCCGCAGGTAGCGCAGGGCGTGCTCGTAGTCCTGCTCCTGAAGGTAGTTCTGGCCGGCCTGGAGAAGCGCCTCGCCGGTGAGGGGGCCGTTCTGCTGCGCGTGGAACGTCCCCGACTGCTCGCGCCAGCGTGGCTTGATGACCTTGAGGCGCCCCTTCGACCACTGGTCGTAAAGCACCTTGCAGACGTGGAATTCGCTGGAGTGGGTCTGGAGGCGGATCTCCTCCACGGTGCGCTCGTCGTTGATCAGATCCAGGATCTGCTTCGTGCCCGGGTCGGATCCCTTGACCTCCCACTCGTAGATCTGCACGGGGATGGCGTCCTGCGTAGGCACGAGTTGCCGGATACGGCGGAACTCGTCGACCCGCTGCGCACCCTCCATGAGGATGCCCGTGACATCCAGCACCATCGGGATCATGGCGTTGGACGGCTGCAGGATGTCGTCCAGGAAGCGGAACTCCCCCTCGGGCCAGGAGAAGATGTCGTAGATGCTCTCCTCGCTCTTGAGCTTGAGCATCTGGTGGAGGTCGGACTCCTTGAGGATCTCCTTGGTGACCAGGATCTTCCCCAGGAGCATGCCGGTGGCCTCCTGGAGCTCGATGGCCTTGGCCAGGGCGGTCTCGCTGATCAGGCCATGACTGACCAGAAAGTGGCCAAGGTACTCCTCGGGACGGTTCGAGCCGGTGGCGACGATCTGGCCGTCGCGGAAGTAGATCTTCTTCTCGACCTTGTCCGTTTTGATTTCGAGCGTACCTGTCTTGCGGCTCTGGGAGAGCCACTGGAGCAGCTCCTCGAGCTGCATCGTACGCAGATTCCCGACAATGCCCATAATGACGGCGCTGATTATAGGTCTTTGCGTATGCTGAGAAGCCGGGGCACCGTAAGTCGCTGCGTACGGCATGGAAGAACCCTCATCTCCGGGCGGGAGTCGTCCCCCTCTGCCCTTGGTAGTGGCTGCTGGAGCCCGGTTCGCCATAGGCGACATCCGGCTCGGACTCCATCGAGATGAAGATGAGCTGTGCAATCCTCCTGCCCGCTTCCAGGGTGAACGGCGAGGGACCCAGGTTCTGGAGCTCCAGGGTGATCTCTCCCTCGAAGCCGGGATCGCACCAGCCGGCCAGGGAGTGGTTGATCCAGAGCCGGCCGAGGGTGGACTTGAGCTTGAGATCGCAGGCGACGTTCCTCGGGATGCGGACGTATTCCATGGTCGAGGCCAGCACCACCTCGCCCGGGAAGAGCTTGACGTGGGGAGAGCGGAACTCCTCCGGATCGCGGGTGGGGCAGATCCAGTGCTCGCTCACCCGCACGTCGTAGCTGGCGGAGTTGACCTGGCTCTCCTCAAAAGGGGTGACCCCGCCGCTGCGTCCCCACTCGCGGATCCAACGATCCGGCTTGATCATGCGTCGACTCCCTGTAAAAACGACAACGGGGAGGGCAGTAGCCCTCCCCGGAAGAGCTCAGCCCTAGAGGAAGCGGACCGGCGTGGTGATCTGCTCGCGGTGAATGGTGTCCACGAAGCGGATGATCTTGCGCGATAGCGACATGAACAGCGTCGACGTGCGCACGCCACCGCCGAAGAAGCGGACCCCGCGCAGGAGCTCGCCGTCGGTCACCCCGGTGCTGCTGAAGAGGATCTCGCTGCCAGGAGCCAGCTCCTCGGTCGTGTAGATCTTGTTGACGTCCTGGAACCCGAGCTCCTTGAGGCGTGCCGCCTGCTCCTCGTTGGTGGCCTTGAGCCGCGCCTGGATCTCGCCGCCCAGGCAGCGCATGGCCGCGGCGGTGATGACTCCCTCGGGAGCGCCGCCGATGCCCATGACCGCGTGAACGCCGGTGCCCCGCACTGCCGCGGAGATTCCGGCGGAGAGGTCGCCGTCCAGAATCAGCCGGATGCGGGCGCCTGCCTGGCGGATATCCTCGACGAGCTGGGCGTGGCGGTCGCGGTCGAGGACGACGATCGTCAGGTCGCTCACCTGGCGCCCGAAGGCCGCGGCGATATTGCGCAGGTTCTCGGCGACGGGCGCGTCGATGTGGACCTTGCCGCGGGCCGTGGGACCGACGACGATCTTGTCCATGTAGACGTCGGGGGCGTGGAGCAACCCGCCCCGCTCGGCTGCGGCCAGGACCGCGTTGGCGTCCGGGGAGCCGGTGGCGCAGAGGTTGGTTCCTTCCAGGGGATCGACGGCGATGTCCACGGCCGTGGCGCCGTCCTGGCCCCTGAGCCTGCCGAGCTCCTCACCCACGAAGAGCATGGGCGCCTTGTCGCGCTCGCCCTCGCCGATGACGATGCGGCCATCCATCGGGAGGTTGTCCATCTCCCGGCGCATGGACTCGACGGCCGCCTGGTCGGAGTGGTGGCGGTCGCCCCGGCCCATGGTGCGGGCAGCGGCGATGGCCGCCTGCTCGGTGACGCGGATGAACTCCTGTTCCAGCAGATGGTCGAGAGCCATCAGCCGGCAACTCCTGCCGTTGCCTTCGCCGCCGCCATCGGTTTCTCCTTCTTCTCCGCCTTGGCGGGCGGGTTGTAGGCCGGGATGCCGGTGACCGCCTCGCCGATGATCAGGCCGTGGATGTCATGGGTGCCCTCGTAGGTGTAGACCGACTCGATGTTCAGCATGTGGCGGATGACCGGGTAGTCGTCCACGATGCCGTTGGCACCGAGGATCTCGCGGGCGAGCTTGGCGCACTCACGGGCCACCCAGACGTTGTTGCGCTTGCCCATGGACACGTGCCAGTGCTTGAGGCGGCCGGCGTCCTTGAGGCGTCCGAGCTGGATCGAGAGGAGCTGCCCCTTGGAGATCTCGGTGATCATCCAGGCCAGCTTATCCTGCACGAGCTGGTGGCTGGCGATGGGCTGGCCGCTGAACTGGACCCGCTCCTTGGCGTACTCGAGCGCCGTGTAGTAGGTCTCCATGGCCGAGCCGATGCCGCCCCACGCAATGCCGTAGCGCGCCTGGTTGAGGCACATCAGGGCGTTCTTGAGGCCGGTGGTCTCGGGCAGGATCGCGTCGGCCGGGATGCGGCAGTCATGGAAGCCCAGCTCCGAGGTGGTGGAGGCGCGCAGCGAGAACTTGCCGTGCTGGTCGGAAGAAGTGAACCCGGGGGTGCCCTTCTCGACCAGGAAGCCGCGAATCCCGCCAGCACCCCCGGCACCTTCATCGGTCTGCGCCCAGACCACGGCCACGTCGGCCAGGGTGCCGTTGGTGATCCACTGCTTGGAGCCGTTGAGGACCCACTCGTTGCCCACCTTCCTGGCATGGGTACGCATGCCGCCGGGGTTGGACCCGAAGTCGGGCTCGGTCAGACCGAAGCAGCCGATGGCTTCTCCGGTTGCGAGCCGGGGAATCCACTTGTCCTTCTGCTCCTTGGAGCCGAAGGCGTGGATCGGGTACATGACCAGCGAGCTCTGCACCGACACGAAGCTGCGCAGACCGGAGTCGCCGCGCTCCAGCTCCTGCATGATCAGGCCGTAGGCGACGCCGCCCAGGCCGGGCAGCCCGTAGTCGGTGAGGCTGGCGCCGAACAGGTTGAGGGCGCCCATCTCGGGGACGAGCTCGAGGGGAGTGCGCCCGTCGCGGTGGCACTCCTCGATGATCGGTTTGACCTTGTCGTCGACAAAGGCGCGCACGGTGTCGCGCACCATTCGCTCCTCTTCGGTGAGGAGCGTATCTGCATCCATGAAATCCACGCCTGGGAAACGGCTCAAGGGGGATCCTCCTTCGGGAGTTCGTCGTCTAGCTTGGAGGCGGATTGGGTACGGCCGGACAAACCGCGCCGCCGATAATACCATGGCCGGGGATGAGCTTCGGACAGCCGCCCGGCAGGCTCACCTCTGGGATATCATCCCCCTCGATGAGCTTTCCTGGAGGGAGTGCCTGGTCCATGGCGCGGGATATCGCGGAGGGGTACGTCATGATCACCGAGCGCTCCTTCAAGACCCTGACCCGCGTCGACCTCGACCAGCTCGGATTCGAGCTGGAGCGCCACCTTCGGGAGCTGCGCGGGGATCAGGCGCCCCTTGAGGACATCCAGGCCATCCAGGGCCGGAACCGCAAGATCCAGCGGGTCAACACCGCCATGATGGTGCTCCGCAGCTACCGCGCAAAGGCAAAGCTTTGACCCTGGAAGATCTCCTGAGGCTGATCGTTCCCGCGGTCCTGGCTCTCTTCGTGGCCTTCACCATGGACCGCATGTGCGCCGCGCGGGGGCTGCTCCCGCCGGGCTTTCGGGAGCCCTGGCGCCGCTCCCTGGCCTCGGCCCTGGTCGGGCTGATCCTCTGGATCGGGGCGTTCGCGGCCCTGGGCAACATCGGACTGGTGGTGGAGCAGGACTTGAGCGGGCTCACCACACCCCGGCTGTTCCTCCTGCATGGTCTCCTGGTCCTGACGCTGTTCCTGTGGTTCCTGCTCGGTTTCGCGGGCGTGGCCGGGGCACGGCCGGAGCCGGCACCGCTGGAACTGGCAGCCGGGATCCCCGTAGAGCCGCCGCCGCCTCCAGCCCCTCCAATGCCCCTGTTCCGGCGCTTCCTGGAGCAGTTCGGGTTTCTGTCGCCCAACGTGCCGCGGGAGATCGGCATCGGCCTGCTGCTCGGGATCGGCGCCTGGGGGGCGGTTCTGGCCGCGGCTCTCGTCATGGGCGGCATCATCTGGGCGATGGGCGGCGAGGACGCGCTTCCCAAGCAGCCTCCCGCTCTGGTCCCCTGGATCGCGGCCCTGCCGATCGGAGTGCGCATTCTGATCAGCCTCTCGGCCGGGGTAGTCGAGGAGACCTTCTTCCGCGGCTTCCTGCAGCCGCGGATCGGGATCTTCCTCTCGACGCTGCTCTTTGTCTTCGCCCACTTCTCCTATGGCCAGCCGCTCATGCTCGTGGGGATCGGGACCCTGTCGCTGATCTACGCCTTGATGGTGCGGTGGCGGCAGAACATCTGGCCGGCCATCGCCGCGCATGTCCTGTTCGACGCGGTGCAGCTGCTGGTAGTGATCCCGTACGCCTTGAGGATGATGGAGACGCAAGGAAAATCCGGCCCGATGGCATCCATCCTGGGACTTCTGCTTGGGCTCGGGAACTGATTTCCCTCCAGAGCCGTCTGTAGAGAAGGCCGAAGGGATCTCTGCTAGACTCCGCGCGAGAGACCGCGAGCCCAGAGAGATGCCTGAAGAACACCACTTTCATCTGGATGTCGGAAGCCGCTTCGAGAACATCGAGCTGATCCAGGTCGTGCTCCGCGACGCCCTGAACCGGCTCGGCGTAGACGAAGACACGCGCCACTGGGTGGACGTGGCGGTCCGCGAGGCCGTGGCGAACGCGATCAAGCACGGCAACGCGCAGGATCCGGCCAAGCAGGTCCACGTCGACCTCTTCCTGGAAGGGGAGGATGTGATCATCCGGGTGGAGGACGAGGGAGTCGGGTTCGATCCCGATCAGCTCCGGGACCCCCTGGCGCCCGAGAACCTTCTGAAGCCCAACGGACGAGGCATCTTCTACATGAAGAGCTTCATGGACGACATACACTACGGCCCACGGCCCGGCGGCGGCACCATCGTGACCCTGCGCAAGAAGGTCACCGGCCCGGCAGAGGGCGCTTAACCGGTATTCACGAGGAGGGGAGACAGTCCATGCCCATCAACGAAAGAAAGAACAACGACGTCACGATTCTGGACCTCAAGGGGAAGCTCACCATCGGCCCGGCCGAAGAGGCCCTGCGCGAGACGGTGCAGCGGGTGCTGGCCAGCGGCGCCCAGAAGGTCGTGATCAACATGAAGGAGACCTCCACGATCGACTCCTCCGGAGTCGGCGAGCTGGTGAGCTCTTTCACGACCGCGACGAACCGCGGAGCCAAGCTGAAGCTGGCCAACCTGACGTCGAAAATCAACGACATCCTCACCATCACCCAGCTCATCACTGTTTTCGACGTCTACGATTCCGAGGACGAAGCCGTCGCCTCTTTCACCTGAGGCAACGGAGCGGCCCCGAGGGCTGGCCGGCGGGCTCGCGGAGCTCGCCGGGAGGGTGAACCGGCGGCTGCCGGAGCTTCTGGCCGGCCCGGACGAGCGTCCGGCGCCGGTCCACCAAGCCATGCACTACGCCCTGACCGGGCCCGGCAAACGGATCCGGCCGGTGCTGACGCTGGTCGTCGCGGACCTCTTCGGAGCCCGCTCCGCGCCGGTGCTCGATCTGGCGTGCTCCGTCGAGATGGTGCACGCCTGCTCCCTGATCCTGGACGATCTGCCGTCCATGGACAACGCGAGCCTCCGCCGCGGTCGTCCGACCGTCCATCTCCGGTTCGGCGAAAACGTTGCCCTGCTCGCCGCCCTCGCCCTGCTCAACCGCGCCTACGCCCTGGTGGCCGAGGCTGCCCACCGGCTCTCCCTGCGTCGCTACGCCGCCGAGGACATGGTCCACCACCTGGCCGCGGCCATCGGCAGCGAGGGGCTGATCGGTGGCCAGGCCCTGGACCTTCTCGCCCGGCCCGAGGAGCTCGACCTGGAGCTCCTGGAGTACATCCACAGCCACAAGACCGGAGCCCTGTTCATGGCCGCGGGAGAGCTGGGAGCCATGGCCGCCGACGCCCGCCGGCGCGACCTGGAGGTGGTGGCCCGCTTTGCCAAGAACCTGGGTCTCGCCTTCCAGATCTCGGACGATCTGCTGGACGTCCTCGGCACGCCCGAGGAGACGGGCAAGAACGTGGGTCAGGACGCGGCCAAGGTGACCTTCGTGAAGCTCCTCGGCGTCGAGGGCGCCCAGGCGCTGGAGGCCGAGCTGCTCGGCTTCGCCGCGGAGTCGCTGGCCCCGCGCCGCCGCAAGGGCGCGCCGTTGCGCGAGCTGGCCAGGTTGGTGGGACGCCGGTCAACCTGACAGGAGAGGGAAGGGGAGACGAGATCACTCCCGTCCCCCTATAGGGCTGTCAGCCCAGATCGTCGATCGCAGCCTCGGCGGCTGCGATCAGCGATTCAGCCTGTTCGGGCGCCAGTGTTCCGTCGGCCTGCAGCGTCTCCACCCGTTCGATGAACTGCTCGAGCATGTTGATGGCCGGCGTGGTCCTGCCACCGCGGACGTGCTTTCGGGCGTTCTCCAGCTTGCCGTTCAGCCATTTGCCGTCGTTCGGGCTCAGCACCCCCGCGTCGATGAGGGCGTCCACCTCAACCTTGAGCAGGTGGAGCTGGTCTTCGACGGGCCGCCGCTCCCAGAACACCGAGGCCGTCCGGCCCGGCACCGTGAACGTGCAGGTCGCAGCGTCGAACGTCGACGCGCGCACCACCAGGTCCACCGAGGCCACCTGCACCGGGTGCAGCCTGAAGCCGGAGCAGGGGACTCCCGCCCCTCCCGAGATTGCCGGAAGCTGGAAGCTCCGGGGCTCCTTGGATGCGTTCAGCAGCACCGCCACCCGCCGCACCTGGGGATCCACCTCGCCCGTCGGGTCGTCGACCGTCATGACGATCAGGCTCGGGATCTGGTCCGGACCCGTGTTGTGGAAGCGCAGCCGCTCCTCGATCTCCTCGCCCGTGCGCAGCCGGAACAGGAGCGAGCTCTTGCGGATCTTCAGGACCTCGCGGAAGTGAAACAGCGCCTTCTGGATGTCCACCGGCGTCGGGTCGAGGTCGGGGTCGGCCAGCAGCGGCGCCATGATGGGCCAGTTGCTCTGGTTGTCCGGGGCCGGCGGCAGGCCGACGCCCCAGTTGTTGTCGTGGGCGGTGAAGTCGAGCTTGTTGAACCAGTCGCCCGAGTTGTAGCTGTTGCGGTCAAGCGACTTGGAGCGCAGCAGGTCGACCCCGGCGTGGAAGAACGGGATGCCCTGGCCGAGCGCCACGATGCTCATCCCCAGGTTCTGCATCCGCACCCGGTCGTCCATGCCGGCCGAGGCCGGCGCCTTCAGATGGATGGTGTCGAACAGCGTCTCGTTGTCGTGGGCCTCGATGTAGCTGATCGCTTCCTGCGGGTCTTCGGTGTAGCCGGCCGGCTGGCCGTTGTAGTCGACCTGGGAACCGGTCACCAGGTTGCCGTTGCGGTCGACGAACCTGTAGTCCGCCAGGTTGCCGGACAGGCCTACGCGGATCCAGTCGGATTGGAGCAGGAGACGCGCGAGCTGCTGCTCGGGCGTGCCCTGGTCGATGGCGTTGGGATCGTCGTAGAGGC
The DNA here is from genome assembly GCA_031412055.1 of Holophagales bacterium. Taxonomy (GTDB): domain Bacteria; phylum Acidobacteriota; class Thermoanaerobaculia; order Multivoradales; family UBA5704; genus DATMER01. Next base: position 9,703 of record JANOCF010000633.1, read on the forward strand.
CGGTGAGGAAGCCCTGCTCCTGGAGGCCGCTGAACGGTCCGCCGCCGCGCACGCCGTCGCGCAGACGGTCGCTGAACGTGCCGATGCCCGTGCCGGCCATGTTGAGCTGCGTGGCCTGCACGCCGCGCGCGTTGTTGGCCACCTCGCCGAAGTTCCAGCCCTCGCCGTAGAGGTAGATCTTCCTGCCGTCCACCCCGTCCTCCGCGAGAGTCAGGGCGTCGAGGGCCTCGCGGAGCTTGAGCATGTTGCGCTTCATGTGGTGACCCATGAGGTCGAAGCGGAAGCCGTCCACCTTGTACTCCCGGGCCCAGGTGA
>JANOCF010000634.1:0-4153 GCA_031412055.1 Holophagales bacterium
GGCTTCACCTCGCCACGGGCGTGGCGGCGGGGCTGGTGGTCCTGATCATGTCGGTCACCGGCGCGCTGCTCATGTACGAGCGCCAGATTTTGGAGTGGGCTGACCGCGGGTATCGCGACGAGAAGTCCAGCCCTCCCAATCCTGAAGCGTCACGGCTGCCTGTCGAGACCCTGGCCGCGCTGGCCATGCACGCCCGGCCTGACGTCCGCCCTTCCAGCATCACGCTGCAGTCCGACCCCGCTGCTCCGGCCGCGATCGGCCTCGGACGGGGGCGCAATGTCTATCTGAACCCCTACTCGGGCCGGGTCCTCGGCGAGGGCTCCAAGCCGGCCCGCGACTTCTTCCACGCGGTCACCGACTGGCACCGCTGGCTCGGCGCCGGGGAGGAGAACCGGAAGCTCGGCAAGGCCCTGACCGGCGCGTCCAACCTCGGCTTCCTCTTCCTGGTGGTCTCCGGCTGCTATCTCTGGCTGCCCCGCGTGTGGACCCGCCGCCAGGTGAGGAACGTGGCCTGGTTCCGGCGCGGGCTGGGCGGCAAGGCGCGGGACTTCAACTGGCACAACGTGATCGGCCTGTGGATGGCGGTGCCGCTGTTCCTGGTGGTGGCCTCGGCCGCGACGATCTCCTATCCCTGGGCCGGCAACCTCCTGTACCGCGTGGTGGGCGAAGAGCCTCCGGCCCGATCAGGCCCGGGTGGCCCGGGTGGTCCCGGCGGCCCTCCTCGTGAAGGCCGGGGAGGAGAAGAGGCCGTGAGCCTCGACGGGCTCAACGAGCTCTGGGCCGTCGCCGAAAGGCAAATGCCGGACTGGCAGACCTTCACGGCTCGCCTTCCGGACACCGCCGACGCGCCTGTGACCTTCACCATCGCCAGCGGGCAGCGGGGCCGCCCCGACCTGCGGGCACAGCTCACGCTCAGGCCGGGCGGCGAGATCGAGAAGTGGGAGCCGTTCGCCAGCCAGTCCCCGGGACGGCGGCTGCGCTCCTGGGCCAGGTGGGTGCACACGGGCGAGGCGGGCGGCTTCCTCGGCCAGACCCTCGCCGGGCTCGCCTCGGCGGGCGCAGCCGTGCTCGTGTGGACCGGTCTCGCCCTGTCCTGGAGGCGGTTCTTCGCCTGGCGGCGGAGGACCTCGACCCTGCAGCTCTCTTCGGAGGAAAGATCATGACGACCAAGCGTTCACAATGGCTGTTCCTGGGGGCCCTGGCGGCATCCACCTCGCTGGCGGGCCGCTTTGTTCCGAGCGCGTTCGCGCAGCAGAACGACGTTCTCGCGGCGCGCCGCCAGGAGGTGCCGTTCTCGGAGCCTACCCGCGTCGCGCTCCTCGATGAGAGCTGGAGGGATCGCCTGGCTGGCGACATGCCGACCCGGAAGTTCGACATCCCGCCCGGTCCGCTGGGCGCGGCGCTCGACGCATTCGCGGCCCTGACCGGGATGAAGGTCCAACTCGCGGACGACGCGATCCGCGACATCGCCTCGCCCGGCGTGTCGGGCGTCCTCACCGCCGACCAGGCGCTCGACAAGCTGCTCGCGGGCACCTCGGTGACGTTCCGCTTCGTCAATGCCCCGACCGGAGCGATGGTGGCGCTCGAGCTCGGGATGTCGGAGACGGTCGACGTGGTCTCCCAGGCCGCGCCATCGTCGCCCAAGTACCTGGAGCCGCTGCGCGACACGCCTCAGACCCTCACCGTGATCCCGTACGGCATGATCGAGCAGCAGGGCGCCACGACCCTGCGCGACGTGCTGCGCAACGTGACTGGCATCAGCATCCAGGCGGGCGAGGGCGGCGGCGGACTGCCGGGCGACAACCTGGCGATCCGCGGGTTCGCGGCGCGCAGCGACATCTTCGTCGACGGCGTGCGCGACTTCGGCGCCTACTCGCGCGACCCGTTCAACGTGGAGCAGGTCGAAGTCGTCAAGGGTCCCGCGTCGCTCTACGCGGGGCGCGGCTCCACGGGCGGCTCGCTGAACCTGGCGAGCAAGTCGCCGAACCTCGCGGTCATTCACAACGCGGCGATCAGCGCCGGCACGGACGATTTCAGCCGCGCTACGGTCGATCTCAACCAGCCGGTCGATCTTGGAGGCGTGGGGATCGATGGCTCGGCCTTCCGGCTCAACCTGATGTGGAACAACGCCGACACCCCGGGACGCGACGAGGTGACGAGCCGCCGCTGGGGCGTCGCGCCCTCGCTCGCCTTCGGCCTGGGCACGCCCACGCGCGTGACGCTGAGCTACAGCCATCTCGACCAGGACAACGTCCCGGACTACGGCCTCCCCTGGGTGCCGAACACCAACAACCCGCTCGCGGATCTCAGGGACCAGCCGCCGCCGGTGGATTTCGACAACTTCTACGGCCTCACGGACCGGGACTATGAGAAGACGACCACCGGCCTCGCCACCGCCGAGGTCGAGCACGATGTGAGCGATTCGGTCACCTTCCGCAGCCTGGTGCGCCACGGCCGGTCGGAGCGCGACTCGGTCATCACGTCGCCGCGCTTTGTCTCGGTCGACAGCACGGATCTCACCCGGCAGCTCCAGTCGCGCGATCTCGAGGACACGATCCTGGCGTTCCAGAACGATCTGACCGCCACTTTCAAGACCGGAGCGATCGGACACGCGGTGGTGGCCGGAATCGAGGCCACGCGCGAGATGTCGGAGAACCACGCCCGCAGCGGTCCGGCCGCGCCGCTCGCGGATCTCTACCATCCCGATCCGTCGGCGCCCTACAGCGGACCGATCACGCGGACCGGCGCGGGCACGGAAGGCCGGGCGGACACCGGCGCGGTCTATGTCTCCGACACGATGAAGCTCACCGAGCGCTGGCAGTTGACCGGAGGGCTGCGCTGGGACCGCTTCGACATGGATTTCGATTCAGTGACCGTGGACGGAGCGATCACCCCATTCGAGCGGACGGACGAGGAGGTGTGCTGGCGGGCCGGCATGGTCTACAAGCCGCTGCCGAACGGCAGCGTGTACGCGGCTGCCGGGACCTCGTTCAATACCTCGGCCGAGGTGGCCACGGGATTGAGCCTGACCGCCGGCACGGTGGCGCTGGCGCCCGAGGAGAACCGCGGCTACGAGGTCGGCACCAAGTGGGACCTCTTCGGGGCGCGGATGAACGTCAACACGGCGGTGTTCCGCACCGAGAAGACCAATGCCCGCACACCCGGCATCGGGCCCGGAGATCCGGTGACCGTGCTCCAGGGCGAGCAGAGGGTGGACGGCCTGGAGCTCGGGATCTCGGGACGGATCACCGGCCGCTGGCAGGCGTTCTTCGGCTACACCTTCCTGGACAGCGAGGTGGTGAAGTCCAACACGCCCGCCGAGGTGGGCAAAGAGCTCGCCAACGCGCCGGATCACTCGGTCAGCCTGTGGACGACCTTCCGCGTGCGGTCCGACATCGAGGTGGGCGGCGGCGCGCAGTACGTAGGAGACCGTTTCAACAGCAACTCCGGCGTGCGCGTCGCCCCGGACTACCTGCTGTTCGACGCCATGGCCTCCTATGACATCAACGAGCGCTTCAGCCTGCGGCTGAACGTGACCAATCTCACGGACGAGCGCTACATCGACCGGGTCGGCGGCGGCCACTTCATCCCGGGCTCCGGGCGATCCGCCTCGCTGACCACGGGCATCAAGTTCTAGAGCACGTTCTAGAGGACAACACGATCATGCTTCTGCAAATCCCCGACGTTCTCACCCCGGAGCAGGTTTCGCACACGCGCCGGGTCCTCGATCAGACCGAGTGGGTGGACGGCCGCGTCACGGCCGGGCACCAGTCGGCAAAGGCCAAGGACAACATGCAGCTCCCCGAGGACAGCCCGGCGGCGCGGGAGCTGGGCCAGATGATCCTGGCCGCGCTCCAGCGCAACCCGCTGTTCCTCTCGGCGGCGCTGCCGTTGCAGGTGTTCCCGCCGCTGTTCAACCGCTACCAGGGCGGGCAGTCGTTCGGCACGCACGTGGACAACGCGATCCGCCAGGTCGCGGGCTCGGCCCACCGCATCCGCACCGACATCTCGGCCACGCTTTTCCTGGCCGCGCCGGACGAGTACGACGGCGGCGAGCTGATGGTGGAGGACACCTACGGCGTGCACGGCGTGAAGCTGCCGGCCGGGCACATGGTGCTCTATCCGTCGACGAGCCTCCACCACGTGCGGCCGG
>JANOCF010000635.1:0-7580 GCA_031412055.1 Holophagales bacterium
CGCGATGAATCCGGCAGCGCGCTTCAGACGGCAATCGGTTGAAAAGGAGGAACATATGTGGCATACGTGCTCGCTGGTGATTGTCTGCAGCTTCTTCATCATTGCGACGGCGATACAAGCCCAGGGCCGAGAAGCCGAAAGCCTCAAGGTGCCTAATGCTCAGTTGATCACAAAAACCTCAGCAGGGCCCGGTGGCTTATGTTCCAGAGGAGATCGATGTGTATCCCTTATTGCTCGATGATCGGTGTTCTACTGCTTCTCACTGGCTGTGGTGGTCCAGAGCCTGCATCCTCAAATGCGGCCTCTGCGACTCTCGAATCCGGCACGACCCCTGTTCCCACCTGGACGGAGAAGAAGTGGTACGAAGGAGGCAATCTCCATCAATCCTCGATCGGGCAGTGGAAGGCCAGCACCTATGAAAACAGGCTCGCAACGTCTGCGGACATGGTTGCCAACCTAGAGAAGTTCTCCTCTATCGAGTCCATGAGGTCTGCAGCGGAAGAGATGGAACAATGCATTTCGAAGGCATCGGAGGGTACACAAGTTGAACAACAAAAAGTGAGCGAGGTAGCGGCAGCATGCGCTCTCCTGATGGGATACTGATGATTGCGCTAAACTCATCCGTGAGGCTTGGAGCGGCCTACGCTTGGAGTTGGCACGTCGTACCACTGTGATGGCGAGACGGAGGATATGGACAATGACATACTATAAATACATTCACTATCTTACCAAAGTCGACATGGATGTCTTTGATACCACCTATAAGCCGGGTGACAATACGCCTCACTCCGGTATATACCGTTGTGAGGGCTGTGGGAGTGCAATTGCCTCGAACTTGGGCAACCCACTGCCACCCCAGAATCACCATCAGCACACCCTTTCACAAGGCGACATTCGCTGGCGCTTGATCGTCTGGGCGTAGCTGAGTTCGAGTACGAGCGTGGGAGCCGGGGTTACATAGAGCTTTAACTTGGTAAGTGTGGTGCTAGTAAGGAAATCCTATGGCTCGATTGATTCCTACTGGAGACGGAAATTGGCGCATTCGACTCAGCGGCGGTGAGTACGAATTGACGCTGGCGGAATTGAAACAATGGATTCTCTCAGGGCGTGTGGCAGTTGAGGACCTCGTCCGCCCTCCCACAACCAAGAGATGGAAGCGTGCAGATAATGCGACTGAGCTCGCCAGCACTTGGAGTGACCGCAGGAGAAATGAACCTGATGAACGCTGTAAGCGTGAAGAGCCCATGCGAAGAGCTGCAGCGGCTAGTGCTGACCGCGCGTCTCGGCGAAACTTCGCTCTGCTTGGTGCTCTCCTCGGAGGCAGCATCTTGGTGTATGGCCTGCTAGATATAGATTGGTTCATAATTTCCTTCGGTTGCATTGTGGGTGCACTCCTCATGCTTCCCCTTATTGTGAAGCGCTGATGGAAGAGGACACAACGTTTATCCGGGAAGAAGCGTCAGGTGGCTGTCGTCCTGGTAAGGCTGACAGACGGACTTGCGGAAACGGACCGGGGCACAGACGAATCCAAAAGAGTGCCACGCGCTCGTGTGGTAGAGAAGGGACGGCGCCCAGTGGGCTATCGTTGACAGCCCCTTGCAACCGGACTTAGACTTGACGAATGGGGCCTCATCGTGTTTGTCCCCAGATGATTTTGACCAGGAGATCAGAATGACCAAGAAAAAGATCAAGAAGCTGGAGCTCCACCGTGACACACTTCGGATTCTCGAGCGCGAATGGCTTCCGGAGGTTCATGGCGGCGCCACCGGTCGGAGCGACTGCAACTGCCCGATTATTTCCATCGGCAATTGTGCGACGATGCAGTGGACGAACTGCACTTCCTGCTAGCGACCTCGCCTTACAGCATCCGAAGAGACAAACGCCAGCCACCCCGCCGATCGAGCGGAGGACTGGCGCTGTCCTTTTGCCATGAGCCGCTTCAGCTAGCGTTGCAGACGGGCGGGCGGATGCTGTTCCGGAAGGGGATGTCTTCCATGCTCGAATCGACTTCCGCTCAACCGCATCAGCTCAGATAGAGCCACACCTGGACGTTCACCGTCGTCAGTTCATCGGCACTGATGGCGGCGAGTGGACGCCCGCTTCCTTTCCTGAAATGATTCACCTGTTCTCGCCACAGAGATCGGAGGCCACGCTTGGACCTCATCCGCAAAGGAGAATAACCATGTCCCTCCCCCAGGGTCCCGGCTCAGGAATGCCCGACCTCTCCGCACCGATCACGGTCACCAGCCCGCGAGCCCGGTTCATCAGCCGCACCTACACCCATCTCCTGGGAGCGGTCCTCGGCTTCACGCTCCTCGAGGTGGTGCTCTTCCAGACGGGTGCGGCGGCTTCCATCGCCAACGCGCTGCTCGGCACGAGCTGGCTCCTGGTGCTCGGAGCGTTCATGCTCGTGAGTTGGCTCGCGACGCGCGCGGCTCATACGGCCAGATCGCTCGCGGTCCAGTATGCCGCGCTCTCCGCCTTCGTGGTGGCCGAGGCCATCGTCTTCGTGCCGCTTCTCTACCTGGCCGAGGCCTCGGCCCCGGGTACGATCCGGAGCGCCGCGCTGGCGACCCTGCTCGGCTTCGCCGGTCTGACCGCGGTCGCTTTCATCACCCGCATGGACTTCTCGTTTGCGCGCGGCCTGCTGCTCTGGGGAGGAGTGGTGGCTCTCGTGACGATCGTGGTGGCCAGCCTTTTCGGGTTCCAGCTCGGAACCTGGTTCTCGATGGCGATGATCGCTTTCGCCGGAGTCGCAATCCTTTACGACACCTCGAACATCATCCGTCACTTCCCGGAAGACCGCTACGTCGCGGCCTCGCTGGAGCTTTTCGCTTCCGTGGCGCTGATGTTCTGGTACATCCTCCGGCTCTTCTCCTCGCGCGACTGAACGCCTATCGCCTGAGCGAGCCGGCACGGCTGCCTGCCGCAAATATCGCGGCGGGCAGCCCGACCAGGAGCGCGTGAGCCGCCGCGTTGAGGAGGAACATCGGCAGCGTCGGCACTCCTCCCCGGGCCGCGGAGAGCGGCACCACCACGAAGGTCATCACGAGGTAGACCAGGACTCCATACAGGAGCCCGCAGATCACGGGCCGGCGCGTCAACACGTCCAATCGCCGGCTGGCCAGGACATAGATGGCAGCCACGCAGAACGAGATGAAGAAGTGGAGCAACAGTCCGAGCAGCGCCGTCGGAGTGCCGCCTTCGAACGAGCCGCGTCCGAGCAATCCGGCCGCGACACCCTGAAAAACCTGGCCGGGTTTGACCCCTCTCAGGGTCCAGAGCACGACCGCGTAAAGCCCGTCCAGGATTCCGACCGCGAGACCGCCATAAAGGATCGCGCGGGCCGCGCTCAACCGCTGTGTCTTTTCCATGACCGGTGGGCTGAAGCAATCGCGGTGCCCGGCGTTGCAAGGGGAGAGCGCAACGAAAAGATCAAGCGCTTGGATCTTTCATCCAAATGTCCGGATGCCCGACGGAAGAGGGCTTCGCCAAAATCAGTCGCGCTTCGCAGAGGTCCTCCAGGGTTTGACAGCCCCGGCAACCGCACTTAGACTGGACGATCATGCCGACCTGCCCCTACCATGGAAGACTAAAACCTTGTCGCGAGTGCCTGATTAAAGAGATGGGGCAATTTGCCCATGCTCATCCAAGGGGTGGTGTTTGCCCTTATCACAACAAGGCACATCCCTGTATAGATTGCTTTGACCAGAGGATGGGGCAGTTTGCCCATCCTTCGGGTACTCCCAACCCAGCCCCGAGAGCCCCCGCGTACATTCCACCTTCACGAAGGGCCGCCCCCGTCCACGCCCACGGCAACCAGCGTCCTTGCAATATAAGGTGCGGGGTAAATGAAGGGCTATCCATTCGAAACAACCAAGTGAATGTAACGTTCCTGTTCACGGATTCGCTGGCAAACTGCACGCAAGTCATCTTCCGGAATGACACGGCAACGTTTACCTGTCACATAGTGGGCGTGGCGAGGGAGCCCAGGCTCTGGATCAATTTGATCCACGGAGACTTCGTAAGTCGGTACGGACAGATGACGCTATGCCACGTGGTGACCAGCGACAATCCGACAGCCGGGCTTCGGATCATTAGTTATCTTGAATTACTAGGTCTAGAACTTGGGCACTGGCCCAATTGCGGTGGTTGTGCCATCCGCGTAGGGGATGGCCATATGAAGGCCACCCCTCCCGGTTGGAATACCTCCCAAGGAGATGTCGCCGGTTGGCTGACGGCTCAGGACCTGGTAGATCAAAGATTGACTGCACCCGACTTTATCGGGGAAGCTTCCTGTGGGGATTACTATGAACTGTGTCAGGCATGTAACCAATAAGGTGCCAACTGCGCGTAGCACAGCCTGCCGCAGACCATCCTGACCGCTGTCTGCGTTCCGCCATCCCCTCTCCTCCTGCCCGTGAATTCCCGGCGTCTCCATAGTCGATGATCCTGGAAGAGCGCTCCTGAGGAGCAGGGCGGCTTCTCGTCGTGGACCGCGACGGCGGCCGCCACGTCCGGTCCTCCCCTTCTAAACCATCTGCCGGGAAAGGTGTCCTTGAAGAATGAGGAGTGGATCGCCTCTGCTTCCGGCACCTTCCTTGGTTTGATTGCGCACATTCATTCTCATCGATCGAGAGGGTTGACGCACGTGGAATTGAAGGTGAATGCCTCCTCTGCCGGTTCCCTCTGCGAGATCCATGTGGTCTCCGTCTGCGGCCCCGTGCGCGAGGAGAACCAGGACGCTGGGATCGCCTGGCGGGGGGAAGAGGATGAGCTCGCGGTGATCGTCTCGGACGGCATGGGCGGGCATGCGGCCGGACGCGAGGCTGCGGAGATCGTCGTCCGCGCCTGTCAGGAGGCCATTCGCAACCGCGCCGCGGAGACCTGGGAAACGGTTTTCCAGGAGGCGCTCCGGACGGCCCAGACGACCGTGCTCGAAGCCGCTCGCAGCAATTCCGTTGGGTCCATGGGGGCGACGGCCGCCCTGGCCCTGGTCGACGGGCTTCCCGAAGCCCCGCTCCTGCACATCGCCCACGTGGGCGACAGCCGGGTCTATCTCCATCGCGGGCGTTCCCTCTACCGCCTGACGGCCGACCATTCCCTGGTCGCCCAGATGGTCCGGGACGGCCTGCTCCGGGAAGAGGAGGCGTTCGGTCATCCGGACAGCAACGTCATCCAGCGGGCGGTCGGCCAGGAGAAGCCGCTGGAGCCGGAGATCCAGCAGCCGCTTCCGCTCGATCCGGGAGACATCGTGCTCGTCTCCTCGGATGGCCTGCACGGAGCCCTCCCGGACGAGAGGATCGGAGAGGTCCTTCTGGAGCCTCGGACGGCGGAGGAGATCTGTCAGGAGCTTCTCGCGGCAGCGCTCGCGGCGAGCAGCCAGGACAACATCACGATCGGTTGCATCCGAGTCGTTCCGGACGGAGCGAAGCGCCGGCCGACCCGCATTCATTTCTAGGCGAGACAGGGAGACCAAAGTGACCGAGTGCTCAAGCTGCCATACCTTCAATCCGGATGCGGAGCGGACCTGCCTGGTCTGCGGATCCGCTCTGGCCCGGCCGGCGCAGACCGGAGTCTCTACCATGGGCACGGCGCGCTGCCCGGTGGGCCATCCCATCGATCCTTCCTGGAAGAACTGTCCCTACTGCGACCGTCTCCAGGCCGCGGGCGGCGAGGACTCGCAGCCGCAGCGCTCGACACGCCTGGAGCCCGCGCCCTCCGCACCGTCTTCCGGGCCGCAGCGGACGCGTCTCGACGCCGCCCCTGGTGGTGGAAACGAGCGGCGGACGCGCCTGGATGGCGAGGCATGGCCGGCGGAGCCGCTCCCTGCGCCGCCGCCCTCGTTCGCACCAAGGGCAACCCGCCTCGAAGAGCCGCTGCCCGCAGGTGGACGCCGGACCGTGCTCCAGGACTCCCCGGGTGTGGCGCTGGCGTCTCCCATGGCTCCCATGGCGGCGCCGGAGCCCGCGCCCGCCGCGACTGCGCAGCCGGCGGGAGGATCTGCTTCCGCGCGCCGGCTCCTGGCCGTCCTGGCGGCGCCGGACCTGGGTCCCGGCGGAACCCTATTCCCGGTCCGCGGAGGCAAGAACACCATCGGCGCCAGCCACGCGAGCGACATCGTCCTCTCCGGGGATTCCGAGGTCTCCGCGGAGCACGCCGCGATCCTGTTTCGCAGCGGCACGTTCCACCTGGCGGACCGCCTGTCGACCAACGGCACGTGGCTGAACGGCGAAGAGATGCCAGCCAACGGCACGGTGCCGTTGAGCAACCGGGACCGCATCCGTTGCGGCCACACCGAGCTTGTTTTTCTTGTGATTGAGCCCGGAAGCAACAATCCGTAGGGACGCCGGCCGGGACGAGTGACGACCAGCCTCACACCAGACGATCCGATTGGAGGAGAAACAACCCGTGTCCACGATTCTTACGATTCGACATCTGAGCGGCTCGCTCTCGGGCAAGAGCCAGCGCATCGTCTTGCAGGAAGGCCAGGTCCTGCGGCTGGGCCGTTCCGCGGAAAACGATATCAAGTTCAGCGATGCGGCCGACGACGCTGTCAGCGGCATGCACGCCGAGCTGAGTCTCCAGGGCGGCCGTCTGTTTATCGAAGACAAACGGAGCTCGAACGGAACCTTCATCAATGGAGCTCCCTGCCCGCCGTTCCAGAAGGTCGTGGTGCCCGACGGCTCGCGCATCCGCCTGGCCAAAGAGGGGCCCGAGATGCAGGTGACGGCCGAGGCCGCCCCCGTGTTGGCGGCCCCTCCGCCGTCCGTAATGGCTACCGGCCCCGGCGTCACCGCGGCGCAGCCCAAGGAGGCGGTCGGCCGCGCCACCATGATCCGCGAGATCGACCGCGCCCGCCAGGAAGAGCGCGACGTGGTGGTGGGCGAGCTTGCCAAGAGCAAGAAGAGCACCGGGCTTTTCATGAGCCTCGGGCTCGCCGCCGTGCTCCTGCTCGCCGCCGGAGGGATCGGCGGCACCATCTGGTGGAGCCAGGAGAAGGAGAAGAAGCAGGAGGCTGTCGTCGCTGCGAAGCTGGCGGCGCAGCAGGCCGCGATGGACAATGAAAAGAACATCTGGCCGACCGTGGAGGGCAGGGTCAGCGCGGGAGTCGTGCTCATCAACTGCGCCTACCGGATTCGCATCCCGCTGCGGACGGCGCAGAACCTGGCGCAGGGAGAATTCTTTCTGAAAGACGAGGTGACGGGCTCGGGCGTACAGATCCGCCCCGGGCTCATCCTCACGGCCAAACATGTCGTCGAGCCCTGGAAATTGAAGCTCAACGAATGGGATGAGCTCAGCAGAGACCACGCGGCCAAGGCCGAGTACGACCGGCTTCAGATCCGGTTTCCCGGGCAGCAGCCGATCAACGCCACGGTCGTCGCCGTCGACGATCTCCAGGACCTGGCCCTGCTCGAGATCCAGGCGACAAGCGCTCCAAGCGTCTCGATCGTCAAGTCCAACGGCAACGTCAAGGTCACGGACCGGATCGCGATCCTCGGATATCCGGCGAGCCTGGGGCAGAAGCCCTCGGTGGTTAAAAACCTGAGCGGTTTCGGCTCCGAGTGGGCGAAGATCAC
>JANOCF010000636.1:0-4892 GCA_031412055.1 Holophagales bacterium
ACACGAACGCGGCCGGGATCATGTGCTCCGGCAGGGACGCTGCCAGGGCAGCGCGCAGATCCTGCTGCTCTGAAACCACGTAGGCCACCAGCCGCCGGCCGGCAGCGGGATCGGCGCGATCAGCACCGTCGCGCACCGCGACCACGGCCTGCCGCACGCCGGGCAGGCGGGTCAGCGCGGCCTCGATTTCCCCCGGCTCCACTCGGAAGCCGCGGATCTTGACCTGGGCGTCGACGCGGCCGAGGAATTCGAGCCTGCCGTCCGGCAGCCGTCGGGCGAAGTCGCCCGAGCGGTAGATCCGCGCGCCGGGCCAGTCCGCGAACGGATCGGGCACGAAGCGCTCGGCCGTGAGGCCGGGCCGCCCGAGGTACCCTTGGGCCACGCCTCCGCCGCCGATGAGGATCTCGCCCGGAGCGCCGAGCGGGACCAGGTGCCCCTCGGGACCGCAGACGTGGAGCCGGGTGCCCGGCAGCGGCCAGCCCAGCGCGGGCCGGTCGCCGTAAACCTTCCAGCTGGAGCAGATGATCGTCGCCTCGGTCGGGCCGTACAGGACGCGTGTCTCGGCCTCCGGGAAGGTCCTGCGCAGGTCGGCGAGGAGGTCGGCGGGCACCGCGTCGCCGCCCACGAAGATCGTGCGGAGCGAGCGGAAGCTCCCGCCGCGGACGCGAGCCGCGTCCACGATCTGCCGCATGAGGGCGGGCACGGCATGGAGCCGGGTGGAGCCCTCGACGAGGTCCAGCAACCGCTCCAGATCGAGCGCCGGCTTCAGGCTGACCAGCGCGGCCGTGCCTCCGGCGAGCATCGGGCCGAGCAGCTCCAGCAGAAAGATGTCGAAGCTGAAGGAGGCCAGGCAGGGCATCCGGTCGCCCGCCTCGAACCCGAACGCCTCCCGCGCCGCCGCCAGCGTGTGGGCGAGTTGCCGGTGCTCCACGACCACGGCCTTGGGACGGCCGGTGCTGCCCGAGGTGTAGATGAGGTAGGCCGCGTCCGAGAGGTCCGGTCCCGCGCTCAGGGCGCCTTCCACACGGCTGCCGTCCAGACTCACGATCCGGGTCCCGAAAGGGACCAGCCGGCCGAGTCGCTCCGCCAGTCCGTCCCCGGCGAGCACGACCGGCTCCCGGCGTCCCTCCAGGGCGTCGGCGAGCATCAGCTCCAGCCGCGCGTCGGGGTAGGCCGGGTCGAGGGGCAGGAACACCCCGCCGGCACGGAGGATGCCGAGGAGACCCGCCACCAGCTCCGGCGAGCGCTCGACCGCGAGGCCCACGGGATCGCCGGTCCGCACCCCGAGCGACTGCAGGCGCAGCGCGACCTGCTCCGCCCGGCCGGCCAGCTCACAAAAGGTCCAGGTCCGGTCCTCGTGCTCCAGCGCGACGGCGTCCGGCGTGCGCGCGGCCTGGTCGGCGAAGAGCGCCGGCACCGTAGCATGGGCGGCATCGACCCGCGGCGCCGGAGCCGCGCTCCACTCCAGAAGCTGCCGGCGCTCGGCTTCCGTGAGGGCCGGCAGGTCGCCGACCCGCGCATCGGGAGCGGCGGCCAGCCCCACCAGCAGGAGACGCAGCCGCTCCAGCAGGCGCCCGGCCGCCGGAGCGCTCAGGCGGGAGCTGTCGTGGACGAGCTTGAGCCCGAGGGACGTCCCCGGCACGGCGGAGACCGTCACCGGGTAGTTGCTGCGCTCGAAGGTGCCGACGTCGCGCACATCCAGCATCTCGCGCTTCGACGCGAGGGTCTCGCCCACCGGGTAGTTCTCGAACACCAGCAGGCTCTCGAACAGCGGCTCCCCGGCCGGGACCTCGCTCCATGCCTGTACCTGGGACAGCGGGGTGAACTCGAAGCGGCGCAGCTCCACCACCCGCTCCTGCAGGTCGCGCAGCCAGTCGGCCACGGACCGGACGCGGTCCACGCGCACCCGCACGGGCACGGTATTGATGAACAGGCCGATCATGGTTTCGACACCCGGCAGGTCGGCCGGCCGGCCCGACGCGGTGAAGCCGAAGACCACGTCGTCCTCGCCGGCCTGGTGGGCGAGCGCGAGCGCCCAGGCGCCCTGCACCAGCGTGTTCAGGGTCAGCCCGAGGCGGCGGGCCAGGCTGTTGAGGGCGGCGGTCGCCTCCTCGTCCAGCGTGGCGCGCAGCTCCCGGTCCTCCCGGGGGCTCGCGGCGCGGGGCTCCAGCCCGAGCGGCGTGGCGGCGCCGAAGCCCGCCAGCTCGTGCCTCCAGAAGGTTTCGGCCGCGGCCGGGTCGCGCGCTTCGAGCCAGGCGATGTAGTCGCGGTAGGCCCGGGGGCGCGCGAGATGGAGATCGGTCCCGTTGCGCAGGGCGCCGTAGAAGCCGAGCACCTCCTGCAGCAGCAGCGGCAGCGACCACCCGTCGAGCAGGAGATGGTGGTGGCTCCAGACGAGCCGGTACAGGTCTTCCGCCAATCGAACCACGATCAGCCGCATCAGCGGCGCCTCGGCCAGCTCGAAGCCGCGCTCGCGGTCCTCGCGCAGCAGGGCGCTCCAGCGGCTCTCCTGCTCGGCGGCGGGCAGCTCGCGCCAGTCGTGCTCCTCCCAGGGGAGCGAGACCTGGCGGTTGACCACCTGCAGCGGGCGCTGCGCCTCCTTCCAGAAGAACGCGGTGCGCAGGACCGGGTGGCGCTCCAGGACGCGCTCCCAGGCGCGGCGGAAGGCCGCCGTGTCGAGGCGCTCGTGGATCGAGCCGGTGATCTGCTGGAAGTAGGCTTCGGAGCCGGCATCCTCCAGCGTATGGAACAGCATCCCCTGCTGAGTCGGGGAGAGCTTGTAGATGTCTTCGATGTTGGCCTTGTTCATGCGTCGTCCTTGCTGAATCCCATGCTGCCGCCTAACTCTCCTGGAGCGCGGCGAGAAACTCGTCGAGACCTTCCTGGCCGAGATCGGCGAGGGGGAAGTCGGAAGGCGTGAACCCGCCCGCGTGGGGGGACCGGCAGTGTTCGATCAGAGCCCGGATCTCATTCAAGTAGGTGTTCGCGAGGCGCTCAAGCGAGTCGCGCCGGTGAACGCTGGAGTTGTAGAGCCAGGTGACGCCGAGCCGCCCCTCGCTGAGAGAGGCCACGATCTCGATCAGCCACGGCCGGCGGTCGCGGGGGCTCTGGAGGTCGCCGGCCGACTCCGGGGCCGGCCCGAACGGCGAGGCCTCGGGCAGGACGCGGTCGAGCTGGCCCAGGTAGTTGAAGCTCACCTCCGCCTGGGGAGCGTCGGCCAGGGCGTCCGGGTCGCTCCCCAGGTAGCGCAGCAGGCCGAAGCCGACTCCCCTGCCCGGGATCTGCCGCAGCCGCTCCTTGACCGCCTTGAGGTCCTCGCCCGGGTCTCCGGAGCCGGAGAGATGGAGCAGCACCGGGTAGAGCGCGGTGAACCAGCCGACCGTGCGCGACACGTCGGCGCCGCCGAGCACGTCCTCGCGCCCGTGCCCTTCCAGGTCGACCCGGAGGTAGCCTTCCCCCGTCCAGCTCCGGAAGGTCCGCGCCAGCGCGGCGAGGAGGACGTCGTTGATCTGGGTCTGGTAGGCCCGGGGCACCTCCTGAAGCAGCGCCTCCGTCTCGTCCGGCCGCAGCGAGACCGCGACGCTCCGGGAGGTGGCCACGGTATTCGCCTCCGCCGGGGCGGAGATGTCCACGGGCAGCCGGGCCACGGGAGCTCCGGCCGCCTCCAGCCAGTGCTCCCGCTCGGCGTCGAAGGCGCCCGAGCGGGCAAGCTCCGCGAGCCCCTCGGCCCAGCTCCGGAACGAGGTCGTCTTGGGCGGCAGCTTCACGCCTTCGCCGCGCCCGAGCTGCTCGCAGGCCGTCCACAGATCCTCCAGGAGGATGCGCCAGGAGACGCCATCCACGGCGAGGTGGTGGATGGCGAGCAGGAGCCGGCCGGGCTCGCCGCTCCCGAGATGGAAGAGGGCGGCGCGGACGATGGGGCCGTTCTCCAGGTCCAGACCGGCCTGGAGCACCCCGGCCGCCCGTTCCAGCGCGGGGCTCCGCTTCGCTCCCGGCAGGGCCGAGAGGTCCAGCAACGTGAAGGGAGCCGGATCGCCCGGAAGGATGCCGGCCTGGCGCCAGCCTCTCGCCTCGCGGGCGAAGCGCAGGCGGAGCGCGTCGTGGTGCTCCAGCAGGGCTTCCAGGGCACGCTCCAGCACCGCCGCCCCCACCGGCCGCCGCAGGGACAGCAGCACGGCCTGGTTCCAGTGGTGAGGCTCGGTCCGCCCGGCCTCGAAGAACCAGCTCTGGATGGGGGTCAGCGGCACCGGCCCGGCCACCGGCCCCTGCTCCGCTTCGAGCGCGGGCGCAAGGCTCGCCGCGGAGGCCAGGGAGGCCACGGTCGGATGGCGGAACATCTGTTCGGGCGCGAGGCGGAAGCCCGCCTGGTTGGCCCGGGCGACGATCTGCAGGCTGAGGATGGAGTCGCCGCCCAGCTCGAAGAAGTTGTCCTCGATGCCGATGCCCTCGCGGCCAAGCACGGTGCCCCAGATCTCCGCCAGGACGCGCTCCTGCTCGGTGCGCGGAGCCACGTAGGCCGTCCCCTCGGACCGCTCGCTGCCCGGCGCGGGAAGCGCCCGCCGGTCCAGCTTGCCGCTGGGCGACAGCGGCAGCGCGTCGAGGAACACAAACGCCGAAGGCACCATGTGCTCCGGAAGGGTCGTGCCCAGCCACTGCCGCAGTTCCGGGACAGATGGCGGTGATAGGGGCGAGCCCGCCGCCACTACGTAGGCCACCAGCCGCGGGGAGCCGGGCGTGTCCTGCCGGGCCAGCACGGTCGCGGAGCGCACCCCCTCATGGCCCAGCAGCGCGGCCTCGATCTCTCCCAGCTCGATGCGGAAGCCGCGGATCTTGACCTGGTGGTCCAGGCGGCCCAGGTAGTCGATCGAACCGTCCGGCAGCACGCGCGCCAG
>JANOCF010000637.1:0-5573 GCA_031412055.1 Holophagales bacterium
GCGTCCGCCAGCACCTCCCCCTGCGCCTGCGGGTTGGGTGCGGTCAGGCCGTTGCTGAAGCCGTCGTTGTTCACCGCGCCGCCGCGGATCAGGGCATAGATGGGATCGCCGTCGGCAAGCGCCCGGGACAGCGGCTTGAGGACCACCATGCCGCCGCCCTCGCCACGGGCGAAGCCGTCGGCAATGGCGTCGAACGCCTTGCAGCGGCCGTCCCCCGACAGGCCGCCGAACTTGGTCAGCTCGACCGCCACCCCGGGGTAGAGGATCACGTTGACGCCGCCCGCGAGCGCCAGCGAGCACTCCCCTTCGCGCAGGCTCTGGCAGGCCAGGTGGACCGACACCAGCGATGCCGAGCAGGCCGTGTCCACCGACAGGCTCGGGCCGCGCAGACCCAGGGCGTAGGAGATCCGGTTGGCGACGATGCTCAGCGACGTGCCCGGACCGGTATGCGAGGTCACCGGCGCGTCCGCGGCCCGGTGGACGTCGGCGTAGTCGCGGAAGATCACCCCCATGAACACCCCGGTCCGGGTGCCGCCCAGCGACCGCGGCGGGATGCCCGCGTCTTCGAGCCCCTCCCAGGCCAGCTCCAGCGCGAGCCGCTGCTGCGGGTCCATCTCGGCCGCCTCGCGAGGGGAGATGCCGAAGAACATCGGATCGAACAGATCGACCCGGTCGAGGAAGGCGCCGCGCCGGGTGTTGATGGTACCCGGGGCCTGCGGGTCGGGATCGTAGAGCGCGTCGGCGTCCCAGCGGTCGGGCGGCACGAACCGGGTGGCATCGACGCCGTCGCGGAACAGCCGCCAGAACGCGCCGGGGTCCGGGGAGAGCGGGAACCGGCAGGCGATCCCCACGATGGCGATCGGCTCCTGTCTGGGAGCCGCGGCGGGCGACGGGCTGGGCTTGGTGACGGCCTTGGTGGGGGCCGTGCCGCCGGCCACGCCGGCCAGATACCGAGCGAGCTCCTCGACGTTCGGGTGCGCCCAGACCAGGGTCGGCGACAGCGGCCGGCCCAGCTCGGCCGAGAGCTCGGCGACGAACGCCGTGGCCCCGGCCGACGTGAGGCCGTAGCGCGTGAAGCTCTCCCGGGGATCGATCTCGGCGGCATCGATCCGGAGCCGAGACGCGAGTTTGGAGGCGAGCACGGAGCGGAGGGCGACTTCGTTCATGACAACCACAACCACATAGGTGCCGGAAACCTACCGCAGCGGGGCGCCGAGGCGAAAATCCATCTCTATCCTGGAGGGATGGAGGTCTCCGGAAGCTCTCCGGAGCCTCCCCCGGCGCTCCGGAAGACTCTACCGGTTCTTCGGGACTCCCTTCCGCGCTTTCCGGGACCGCTCCCGCGCCTCCCGGAGTCCACCCCGCGCCTGCCGGGATCCCTCCGGGCCTTCCGGAGTCGTTCCCAAGCCTCCGGGGATCGCCTCCGCGTCTTCCGGGATCGCCTCCCTGCCTTCCGGGATCGCCTCCGCGCCTGCCGGAGTCGCCTCCGCGCCTGCGGAGTCGTTCCCAAGCCTTCCGGGATCGCTTCCGCGTCGTCCGGATCCCGTCCAAACCTTCCGGCGTTACTCCCGCGCCTTCCAGAGCCCATCACGCGCCTTCCGGATTCTCTACCGGCGATGCCGGAATCCCTCCCGAGAGTTCGGGAGCCGCTTCCGAATCCTCCGGAAAGTCTCCTGTCCTTCCGGCGTCGCTGCCCACAAGCGGTCAGATCAAGAAACATCACGCGGCGTGGCGGCCCGCTCTGCCTCCCGACTCGGTTTACCCCGCGGCATGCTCACCGGCGCCCCACCACGACAAGGGTGAGCGCCAGGAGCAGAATCCAGACGGTGCAGCCCAAGGCCTTCTTCACGTAGATCTTCGTGTGCTCGACGATCAGGGTGTCGGTCCGCGCCAGAATCTCAGGATCGACCGTCGCACGATAATCCGTGCACTGGAGGCAGGCCGGCCGACAGGCTCCGCAGAGCCTCAAGGATGCCGGCAACCACCCCCTCGATCTCTCGGCGGGAGATGCGGTCGGTGTGAGCGATCAGCAGGCGTCCGGACGATTGCAGCCGGTTTACTTTCCCCTCGTCCATCAAGCGCTCGACCGCTTCCAGGCTCCCGGGCAGGGCCAGCCAGCGGGAGCACGCATCCGGGTCTCCAAACGATCCAATCAGGACCTGTCCCACATGGCGTACCTGCTCCTTGCCTGCCACAACCGTGTTCATCACCCGCGCCGTGCGGGTCGCGCGCAGCAGCTCAAAAGGAAACGTCTGGCTCTCCAACTCCAGAGTGATCTTCAAGCCTGGATTGGACCTTCCCCACACATGGATTGACGCGGGCCGCCCCTTGAACCTGCCCTCTGCCACACAGATAGAAGACGGCCAGAAGGTACGGATCCCGGCCTCCTCCAGGACCGAGGTCAAGGGAAGAAGACGGCGGCATGCCAGCCACGTCGCAGCCAGCCACAGGCCAGCCGTCGCGATCACGAACAAGAGGGTGCTGACGAGGAGCCCCACGGCTAAAGAAAAGGATTCTGAAGCATCAGGCGGCCCGCTCGGCTCGAACGCCGAGATCCGCGAGGATCGCCCGCGCAACCCCCTCGCCGGTCTCGCATCCACCTTCCATGAAGCCCGCCGCGACGCGGGAGCAGTGCTCGCCGGCAAAGTGAAGGTTGCCCACCCGCTCCCCCTCGGCGCCACCGAAGCCGGTCCACTGCCCCGGCAGGTAGCAGCTGTAGCTCCCCCGGGTCCACTCGAACGACGGCCAGTGAAAGCGCGCCTCCTTCATCCCGGTCCGGGCCGCGGTCACACCCGGGAAAACCTTTTCGAGGTCCGCGACGAAGCGCGCCGCATGGTCCGCGGGACTCCCCTGCCCCAATTCCTCGCCATGCCGTCCGCCCGTGAAGTTGGTGAGGATGCCGTGCTCGCCCGGCTGCATGCGGCTCGTCTCCCAACTGATCTGGTAGGGCAGGTCGGAGAGGGTCGTGCCGTTGGAGCCCTGGGTCCGCCAGACGCGCCGCGCGAAGCCGGTCATCAGCTTGGCGTTGGTGCCGTAGCCCAGCTCCTGGATGGCCCGGCGCTTGGCCGGCGGAAGATCGAGGTCGAGGCGCACCTGGCGCAGCAGGGTGAACGGGATGGCGAGCACGAGATGATCGGCCCGCAGCTCCTCACTGGCCTGGCCGCGCCGCACCGAGCAACGGAAGCCGCCGTCCGCGGAGCGGGAGACCGCCTCCAGCCGCACACCGGTCTCGATCCGCTCCCCCAGCCGCTCGGCCAGCGCGAGAGGGATGCGGTCGTTGCCGCCGCGCACGTGGAAGCGCTCGTCACTTCCGCCGTAGATCCGGAACGGCGACGGGTTGGGATCGATCATCAGCAGCAGGTTGAGCGCCGACTGCCGCTCGATCTCCAGCCCGAACTCGGTGGTGTAGCCCACGTCGAGCAGCTCGCGGAACCAGCCGGAGGTGCCGGACCGGTCCATCCATTCGGCCAGCGTCATGCGGTCCAGCTCCTCGGCGCCGCCCGTCTCCCGGTAGGAGATGTTCCCCTCGATCGTCGCCAGGTCGCGGACGATCCGTTCCGAGACCGGCACGAAGGCCTCCACGATCTCGTGCTCGGCGATCGTCCGGCCGTCGAAGTGGAACAGCTCGCGGGACAGGGTGGGGCCGTCGAGCACGAAATCGTCCAGCGGGATGTCCAGCTCCTCGGCCAGGAAGCGCACGCTGAGATGCCCGGTGTCGATCAGCTCGCCGCCCAGCTCGCAGACCTGCCCGTCGGGGAAGAAGTTGCGCAGGCTGTACATACGGCCGCCGATGCGGTCCTGGGCCTCCAGCACTCGCACCGGGACCCCGGCCTGGTGGAGCCTCCAGGCCGCGGTGAGCCCGGCGATGCCGGCACCGACGATCACGACCTCTCCACGGCTGTATCCAGATACGGCAGAGGCGGCGGTCACCGGAGAGCGGAACGGGCGGCAGCCGGCCATGGCGAGGCCGGCGAGCCCGGCCGTCGCGACGGTACCGCCCAGGAAGCTGCGGCGGGTGAGGCCATGGGACTGCTCGACCACCTCGCGGACGGGGACGCCCGTCCGCACCGATTCGCGGGCAAGGGCGTAGGAGCTCTGGAGCAGGCGGAACAGGGGAGCTCTCGACACCGGGCTTACTACCTCCGTGGAAACGACCCGAAAACTCTAGCTCTGAGGACGTTACCCGTTCGCCAGGAACTCCCGGCAGTCGCGGCGGGTCCCCAGGGACAGGGTGGCCAGGAGAGCCAGCGAGGCGGCCACGATCATCACCAGCGGCACGTTCTTGTTGGTGAGGTCTCCAATCACGCCGCCGACGGCCATGCCCAGCGGAATGAGGCCGCCGCTCAGCGACTGGACCACCCCCATGACCCGGCCGAGCATGTTCTCCGGCGTCGACCGCTGGATCAGCGTGATCATGAAGACGTTGATGATCCCCACCGTGATCCCGCCCATCACGAACATGATCAGGGCCAGCAGCGGAGTCCTCAGAAAAGCCAGAGAGCCGAAGAAGACCGGGTACAAGAGCATGGCCCCCAGCACCAGCCGCATCCGCGGATGGCCGGAGAGCCGCAGCGTACCGGCCAGAATGAAGCCGATCACCGTTCCGACGCTGACGCCCGCCAGCAGGAAGCCGTACCACTCCGCCTCCCGGTGCAGGTACAGGGTTACGTAGAACGGCAGGAGGACCAGGACCGGCATGGAAAGAAAATTGTTGAGGGAGGCGACCAGAACGAAGTCGCGAAGCCCCTTCTGCTTCCAGATGAAGCGGAAGCCCTCCCCGGTCTCGCGCAGGAACTGTCGGAACGGATGGGCCACCGTGGCCTCCGGCGGAGGCGGTGCCGGGTCGCGGGGGATGAAGAGCGCGCACACACCGGCGAACAGGTAGCTCAGCCCATCGAACAGGAACATCATCGGCGCTCCGAGCACCTTGAAGAGCACCCCGCCCGCGGCCTGCCCCGCGAAAACCGACGCCTGGATCGCGAACTGGTTCAGCGAGTTGGCCCCGGCCAGCTTGTCCTTGGGCACCAGCCTGGGAATGGTCGCCGACACCGCCGGCATGAAGAAGGACCGGATCACCCCCAGCAGGATGGCCACACCGAACAGCAGGCCGATGATGGTTTGAGTGGCTGCCGACGTCCCACCCCCCGGAAGAGCATGTCCCGCCTCGGGCGCCGCCCACAGAGAGAAGGCCAATCCGCAGACGGCGAGCCCAGCCAGCAGATCGCAGACGATGATGATACGGACCCGGGAGTGACGATCGGCGAAGGTGCCGCCGAAGGGGCCGAGCAGCACACTGGGCAGATTGGCGAAAGTCATCATCAGGCCCATGAGGCTGGCCGAGCCGGTGGCCTCCATGGTCCAGAACATCATCGCGATCGAGAACGCCTGGGACCCGAGCTGGCTGATGGTCTGCCCCATCCAGAGCAGCAGGAAGTTCCGGTTGAGCAGCGGCCCGGATTCTTCAGGCTCGGTGGGCGGAGAGGTCGTGGTGGTCGGCTCGGAGAGTTCCATGGCTTGGTCTCGATACGGGGGTGGAAGGGCCCGCGGATTCTACCCGTCCAGGCCCGGCCCCG
>JANOCF010000638.1:0-1621 GCA_031412055.1 Holophagales bacterium
GCGCCGGAATCTCATCGGGCTCCTTCCAACAGATCCTTGAAGCGCTGGCGCGCCCGGAACAGGACCCGGTTGAAGTGCAGGCTGTCGAGGCCCAGGTCGTCGCCTTCCGATTTTTCAACCAGCACGATGGTAGACAGAGTATTACCGGGGACGGCCGGATACAATCCGCGTCATGCGACTCCACGCCCTCGCCCTGCTCGCGGTCCTGGTCCTGCCCAGCTATCTCGACGCCCAGACCTTCGCCGTCACCAACGCCCGCATCTTCGACGGCGAGCGAACGATCCCCAAGGGGACGGTCGTCGTCCGCGACGGCAGGATCGAGGCCGTGGGCGCGGACGTCAAGGTACCCGCGGGCGTCGAGGCCCTGAACGCCGGAGGCGGCACCCTGCTCCCGGGGATGATCGACGCGCACACGCATCTCATCATGGGGTGGGGTCCCGACCGGGCGCTCACCTTCGGGATCACGACCGAGCTGGACATGTTCACGGTGCCGGACGTGGCCAAGGTCCTGCGCGAGCAACAGGCGGCACCGGGCGGCGTTCCCAACCGTGCCGACATCCTCAGCGCCGGATACCTCGCCACCGTCCCCGGCGGGCACGGCACCCAGTACGGGCTGCCGGTCCCCACCCTGACCCGCCCCGAAGAGGCCCAGGCCTGGGTGGACGCCCGCCTGGCCGAAGGCTCCGACTACATCAAGATCGTGCTGGAAGACGGCTCCGCCTACGGCAAGTCGCGGCCGACGCTCGACATCGCGACCGTGGCGGCGATCGTCAAGGCGGCGCACGCGCGGGGCAAGCTCGCGGTGGTCCACATCAGCACGGCCGCAAACGCCCGGCAGGCGATCGAGGCCGGTGCGGATGGCCTCGTCCATCTCTTTTCGGACCGCGAGGCCGGCGCCGAATTCGCGAAGCTCGCCCTGGAGCGTAAGGCCTTTATCGTCCCTACGCTCACGATCCTCGAGGCCTCCAACGGGATCGCCAGCGGCCAGACCCTCACCGAGGACTCCCGCGTCCGCGGCTACCTCCTCGAAGGCGAGATCGACAACCTCCGGCGCTCCTTCTCCGCCAAGACCGCGGGAGGGATGCCGGCCGCCTTCGCCACGATCCGCGGCCTGGCGGCAGCCGGCGTGCCGATCCTCACCGGCAGCGACGCCCCGAACCCGGGCACCTCGCACGGAGCAAGCATCCACCGCGAGATGGAGCTGCTGGTGAAGGCGGGGCTCACGCCCGAGCAGGCGCTGATCGCCGCCACCTCCGCGCCGGCCAGGGCCTTCCGCCTGACCGACCGGGGACGGATCGCGCCCGGCTTGCGCGCCGACATGGTCCTGGTAGGCGGCGACCCGCTCAAGGACATCACCGAGACGCGCAATATCGTGAAGGTGTGGAAGGGAGGGGTGGCGTTCGAGCGGCCCCTGGCACCAGTGGCGCCGAAGAAGTAGGGACCTCGTCCTTCGGCCCTCACCCCCGTCCCCTCTCCCAGCCGCACACCCGGACTCCCGGGAGAGGGGTGATTGCCGGCGCCGACTCCCTCTCCATCTGTGGCTCCGCCTTCAAAAAAGCGGGGTTGGTTGGCTTCGACCGAGGGCGTACACGGCCCCCTCTCCCGGGGGTCCTGGGTGTGC
>JANOCF010000639.1:0-8307 GCA_031412055.1 Holophagales bacterium
GACCCAACACCTAAACTGTCCACTGAACCGGGGCAGGTCCAGACCGTCAGGGCTTGCGCATCAGCGATCGCGCCATGGAAGCATATTGGGCGCTGTCCTGCACTGCCTTCTCTAAGATCTGCCGTGCCTCCCGCCCCAGCGGATCGTCGGGGAAGGGGGTGGCCACATTCTTTAAGGTTGAGAGCATCTGATAGCGGTCGAACCGGACCTCGCGCAGCTCTTCCCGTCGCAGCCCCAGCGCCTCAATGGTCCTTTCTCCTTTAGGGCGTCCGAGTGGGTCATCCGGGTACTGGCGATAGCCCGCTTTCGGCCGGAAGTGCTCGACGTCGCCGTAGGCGATGTGAGTGATCTTCGACTCGCAGAAGCAGCACTTCTTGTTCTGGGTCTGGATGAGCGCCGCCTTCACCGACTCGTGACCATAGATGCCGGAGTCGAAGTTGAACGTCTCGGCGCCGCTGTCGTAGACGGCGGGATCTGCCTCATAGGCTGCACAGTTCTTATCGGTCTCGACCTTGCCCTTGGAGGCGAGGACTGCCGGAGGTTCTGCCGGCTTGAGGATGCGGATCACGGGATCAGCGTTCTTTGAGAGCGGCGGCGGCTCGGCGGATGACGTCCATTGCCTCGGCATCCTCCGGAGTTTCTCCGGCTGGAAGCTTGGCGATCCGGCTTTCGAGGTGCTTTAGGATTTCCTGGTCGTGTGGGTTCCGGCTGACCTTGGCCAGGATCTCGTTGCGCTGGACAATCAACTTGTCGTAGTCGAGTGGGCGGGCGGTCTTCAGGCCGAAGAGGTCGCTGGTCAGAACTTGATCAACGCGCCAGCCGTGCACGGATTCGACGTCATTGTCGATGACCACGTGATCGCCCTCGCGCCGCAGCACCACAATGTTTTCATTCTCGGACGCCTGGACGATAAGGGGACTATGGGCGGTGACGACGAACTGAGTCCTGGGGAAGCGCTCCATCAAGTAGCTGCGCAGCACACGCTGCCACCTGGGGTGGAGATGCAGATCGACTTCGTCGACCAAGACGACGGCGGGCTCGGCGAGTGGGTTCTTACTCTCGGGGTGCATTTCAAAGAGCCTGCTCGCCAGATCGACCGTCCACGCAATCATCGTGCGATAACCGATGCTGAGGTCGGAGAGCGCAACCCATCCATAGGGTGTCCTGACCTGGATCGTGGGCTTGGAAAGGAGAGAGGCCGATTCGGTGATCCGAAAATCCTCTGCGTCCGGGAGGAGGCCGAGCAGCACCTTCTTGACGCTTTCGAATCGCTGCCGCAACTCCGGAGACTCCCGGCTTCTCAGCTTCCGGTAGTCCTCGGCCAGAAGCCACTCCTCTGCCTCGACGAGCGTCACGGAGTCCAGAAACAGGCTCGCCGAGGGATCCTCCGGTCCCCGGGACAGGGCCGCCGATCCCATCCGCCGGTTGGCGCCATATCCATGACAGCGGAACCGGGAGAGCTGGCGCGGAACATCAAAGTTGCGGAGCATGTCGGAGCGGAGGTCGCCGCCTGAGATGGTGGGTACGACGATCGGCCAGGGCCCGTCCGTGAAGAGGCCCTGGATTGCGAAGCTGCCGCGTATCGACGTTTCCCCAGGATGGTCCAGGTCGCGGTAGATTCTCCATCCGCCGTCGAGCTCAGTGGGTAGATCCACCAGCGGCCTCTGCTCGGTCGGCGCCCGCTCTTCGCTGAAGCGGTTGAGGAGGTGCCGCCGAGGCTCCAGCGCTACGAGGCACTGGAGCAGGGTGGTCTTGCCAACTCCGTTGTCGCCGAGGATCACGGTCCAGAGTGCAGGCCGGCCTTCGGAGTCCGAGAGCCGGAGCGTCTGCTCCTCCGGCCCGAAGCAGCGGACGTTGCGGACCTTGAGATCGAGAAGGTAGGTTGACGTTGCCTCCACGCGGCTGATTATAGCTGCCTGGAGGCGGTCTCCCTACCCGAACCGGCCCGTAATGTAGTCCTCGGTCTGCTTCTTGATCGGGTTGATGAAGATCTTCTCGGTGGCGCCGTACTCGATCAGCTCGCCGAGGTAGAGGAAGGCCGTGTAGTCGGACACCCGGGAGGCCTGCTGCATGTTGTGGGTGACGATCACCTGCGTGTACTGGGTCTTCAGGTCCTGCATCAGCTCCTCGATGCGGGCGGTGGCGATGGGGTCCAGGGCCGAGCAGGGCTCGTCCAGCAGGATCACCTCCGGCTCCACCGCGATCGCGCGGGCGATGCAGAGGCGCTGCTGCTGGCCGCCCGACAGGCCGAGCGCGCTGTCGTCCAGCCGGTCCTTGGCCTCGTCCCAGAGCGCGGCGCCGCGCAGGCTCTTCTCCACGATGTCGTCCAGGTCGCGCTTGCGGCCGATGCCCTGGATGCGCGGGCCGTACGCCACGTTCTCGTAGATCGACTTCGGGAACGGGTTCGACTTCTGGAACACCATCCCGACCCGCTTGCGCAGCGCGTTGATCTCCAGCCGGGGGTCGAAGATGCTGCCGCCCTGGAACTTGATGTCGCCTTCGACTCGCACGCCGTCGATCAGGTCGTTCAGCCGGTTGATGCAGCGCAGCAGCGTCGACTTGCCGCAGCCCGAAGGGCCGATGAAGGCGGTGATCTTCTTCTCGGGGATGTTCAGCGTGATATCGCGAAGCGCCTGCTTCTCCCCGTACCAGAGCGACAGCGACTCGACGTTCAGGATCGGGTCCTTGATCCCGGGGTCGAGCGCCGGATCGCGCTGAGTTGCTTGCGTTGCAGCGTTAACCATTTCGGTAGTTCCTTTATTTTCTTTCAACCGGCGCTCAAACAGCGCTGCCCGCATACTTTCGCCGCAGGTGGTTGCGCAGCATGATCGCGACGATGTTCATCGAGGTCACCACCGCGATCAGGAGCAGCGCCGTGGCGAACACCAGCGGCGTGGTGGCTTCGACGTTCGGGCTCTGGAAGCCGACGTCAAAGATATGGAAACCGAGGTGCATGAACTTTCGTTCCAGGTGGACGAACGGCGGCCGTCCGTCGATGGGCAGCGTGGGCGCCAGCTTCACCATGCCGACGATCATCAGCGGCGCCACCTCGCCCGCGGCGCGGGCCATCGCCAGGATCATGCCGGTCAGGATGCCGGGAGCCGCCGCCGGGAGCACGACGTGGCGGATGGTCTCGAACTTGGTGGCGCCGAGCGCCAGCGAGCCCTCGCGCACGATTCGCGGCACCGCCGCCAGCCCCTCCTCGGTCGCCACGATGACGACCGGCACCGTGAGCAGCGCCAGCGTCAGGCTGGCCCAGAGGATGCCGCCGGTGCCGAAGGTCGGCGTCGGCAGCAGCTCGGGGTAGAGGAGCTGGTCGATCGAGCCGCCGATCAGGTAGACGAAGAAGCCCAGGCCGAAGACGCCGAACACGATCGACGGCACGCCGGCCAGGTTGTTGACCGCGATCCGCACCATCCGCACCAGCGGCCCCTGCTTGGCGTACTCCCGCAGGTAGAGCGCGGCGAGCACCCCCAGCGGCGCCACGGCGAAGGACATGATGAAGACCATCATCACCGTGCCGAAGATGGCCGGGAAGATGCCGCCCTCGGTGTTGGACTCCCGCGGGTCGGCCGCGATGAACTCCCAGCCCCGGGACAGGTAGAGCCCGATCTTGTCGAGGGTGCTCATGCCGTTCGGCTGGACGGCCCGGACGACCATGGCCACGGGCATCTCCTTGGTCTGGCCGTCGGCGGACTGCATGACCAGGGTGCCGGTCTGCATCTCCTCGCGCAGCTTGAAGAGGCGCTCGGCGAGCTTCTGGTACTCGGCCTCGCGAATGGCGAGCTTCGCGTCGATCTCGGCGCCTCGCCTCGCCTTCTCGTCCGCGGGGAGGTTCTGGATCTCGACCTTGCGGCGCTCCAGCCGCAGGCGCTCGATCTCGTAGTTGACGTCGCCGATCTCGCCCTGCTCCAGCTCCTCCACGAACTCGCGCTGCTCGGCCTTTTTCGCGTGCAAGGGGTGGAACGCCTTCCAGACCGCATCCGGACCGCGGGCGACGACCTTGCCCCCTTCCCGCAGCTCGGTCATCACACCGTGGAAGTTGCCCCACTCCAGCCTCTCAAGCAGGACCGCGTCCTTGGGCAGGGCGCGGGAGGCGATGGCGCTCTCGTCGAACCAGGCGAAGTCCAGGCCGCCGATGTCGCGGTTGGCGATCTTGACGCGCAGGCGGTCCAGGGCCGGCTGGCCCGGGGACGCGACAACCTTCTCGACCTCCCAGACCTCGGCCAGCATGCGGTTGCCGTCCTTGAGGGTGATCTGGACCAGCTCGCGCTGCCAGAAGTAGCCCAGGCCGTTCCAGGCCAGGAGGAGCATGATGCCGACGACCAGGAGGATGTTGAGCGCCAGGGCGCCGCCGCAGAGCCAGGTCAGCGACTGGCCGAGGATGTCGGAGCGGCTCTGGCGGCTGCCGAACACATTTGAAGTGCGGGAGGTGCCAGCGATACTGCGAACGCTGGAGCGGGCCGGTACGCCGGCGGCGGCGCCGGTCGCGACGACCGAGGAGGCGGGCGACTCGGCGGACGGCTGGGAGATCGACGGGTTCATGTCCTTTTCCGGCATCGGTTTCAGAGCTGGGAGTAGCGCTCGCGCAGCCGCTGCCGCACGAGCTCCGCCACGGTGTTGATCAGGAACGTGATGACGAACAGCAGCAGGGCGGCGAGAAAGAGCGTGCGGTAGAGCGTACCGGCATGCGGAGCCTCCGGGATCTCCACCGCGATGTTGGCGGAGAGGGTGCGGAAGCCGTTGAACGGGTTCCAGTCCATGATCGGCGTGTTGCCGGTGGCCATGAGGACAATCATGGTCTCGCCCACCGCGCGGCCGAAGCCGATCATGATGGCCGAGAAGATGCCGGGCGAGGCGGTCGGCAGCACCACCCGGGTGACGGTCTGCCAGCGGTTCGCGCCCAGCGCCAGGGAGCCGGCCACCAGGTTCGTCGGCACGTTGGTGAAGGCGTCCTCGGCGATGGCGAAGATGATCGGGATCACCGCGAAGCCCATGGCCAGGCCCACCACGACGGCGTTGCGCTGGTCGTAGGTCAGGCCGGTGACCTCCAGCAGCCACTCCTGGAAGCTGCCGCCGAAGGCGACCGCCTCGAACGGCTCGGAGAGCGCGAAGCAGAGCCACATGCCGAGGGCGAGAACGAACACGAACAGCAGCGACTCGGTGCCGGCGTAGAAGCGGCCGCGGAAGGCGCGGGGAAGACGGGTCCAGAGGAATCCCGCGGCCAGCACGAGCGCCGGCAGGATCACGATCATCAGCGCGAGCGCCGGCACCGCCTCTTCGATCCGCGGGGCGAGCCAGAGGCCGGCCAGGAAGCCCAGGACCACGCTGGGCAGCGCCGCCATGATCTCGATGAGCGGCTTGACGACGCGCTTGTACGACGGATGCATGAACTGCGAGGCGTACATCGCCCCCAGCACTCCCAGCGGAATGGCGAGGAGCAGGGAGTAGACCGTGCCCTTGAGCGTGCCGACCAGAAGCGGGGTCAGGGAGAGCTTGGGCTCGAAGTCGTCCGTGCCGCTGCTCGACTGCCAGACGTGCTCGGGCTTCTGATAGCCCTCGTACCAGGTCTTGCCGAACAGCGTCTTCCAGGTCACCTCGGGGTGCGGGTTGACGATGTCGAGCATGGCCAGCCGGCCTTCGCCTGCCAGGAAGGCGCCGTTCGCCTTGGGCGCGTAGAACAGGCCGGTGCCGTTGGTCAGCGGGGCGCGGCCGGTCCACAGCGTGCGGTGCGAGGTGGAGTAGTAGAGGCCGAGGTGGCCGTTCTCCCCCAAAGCCAGGAAGCCCTTGTCGCGCAGCGACGGGGAGATCGCGCGGATGCCGGCGGGGTGGCGGGCGAAGTCGCGGGCGCGGCTCAGGCGGAAAAGCTCGTCGTCGCCCGTCTCGCGCACCTGCAGCCAGACGCTCAGCGAGCCGTCCTCCTGGCCCACCACGAGGGAACGTCCGCCGATGAGGAGGTCGAGAGCCGTGATGGGGGAGCGACCGGCCGAGACGGCCCGCACCGGGCCGGGCTGGCCGTCCACGAGCGGCCACCAGAGGATCTCTCCCTTGGAAGTCCCGCCGTAGAGGCTGCGCTGGTCGCGGTCCATGACAAGGGCGCTCAGCCGGCGGGGAACCGGGGCCGTGAAGCGCTCGACCGACTCGGCGATCTCGCCGGTCATCATGTTTTCCTGGGCCGAGCGCCGGACGACCGCGAGCGTGCCGTCCGCGAGCTGGGCGGCGGCGGTGGCGCTGCCTTCCTCGGTTGCCTGGATGGTGAACGCCTGGAGCGGCTGTCCCTGGGGATCGAGCTGCAGGACGATGGGAGCGCTCACCGTGGGGGTGACGACCTGGGTATCCCCCTCGAGTCCCTCGAACGTGACGTCGAAGGCGACCGGGGCGAGGATCACCCGGCCGTCGCGGGTCGAGCCGGCCAGCGTGCGGCTGCCGGGCGGGACCTTCATGCTCGTGAGGGTCTGTCCGTTCGCGACGTCGACGTCCTGGACCATCCGGCCGTCCCCGGTGCGGACCACGCGCACGTGGCCGTCCGCGGCGAGGGCTGCCACATGGGTCCGGTGCTCGTCGGAGACCATGGCTCCGACGGCCGGGCCGGGAAGCGGGATCTGGCCGGTCGTGCGCACGCGGGCGGCGGCGGTCAGCGGCCAGACCTCGACGAGGATGAAGACCAGGATGCCCAGGATGCTGATGATGATGGCGATGCCGCCGGCGGAGACGATCCAGCGGGCGGCACGGTCGGCCAGTAGCCGGCGTCGGGGGGTTTCGTTCTGGCGCTGGTTGACGGGGCTCAAGGGACGTTTCGCTCCGGGTTGGGCCTGCGCTGGACGCTCAGCTTAGCAAAAGAGAACAAAGAGCCCGGTGGGGGTAAGCCACCGGGCCGTTGCGAACGCTTTCAGGATCAGTTGGCCTTGGCCAGCTCTTCCTGCGAAACCTTGGCGGTGACGGGCAGGTAGCCGTCCTTGACCACGATCTCCTGGCCCTCCTTGGAGAGGACGAACTTGACGAACTCGCGGACCAGCGGATCGAGCGGCTTGTTGGGAGCCTTGTTGACGTAGACGTAGAGGTACCGGGAGAGCGGATAGTTGCCCGAGTACACGTCGGCGGGGTCGACGCCGTAGAACTGGCCGCCCTTCTTGGCGGCGAGCTTGAGCGGCTTGACGCCCGAGGTCCGGTAGCCGATGCCGCTGTAGCCGATGGCGAAGCGGTCCTCGGTGACGCCCTGCACCACGGAGGCGGAGCCGGGCTGCTCCTTCACGGTGTCCTTGAAGTCGCCCTTGCAGAGCGCGTTCTCCTTGAAGAAGCCGTAGGTGCCGGAGGCGGAGTTGCGGCCGTACAGGCTGATCGGCTTGCCGCCCCAGTTGCCGTCCTTGATTCCGGTCTGGCCCCAGTTGGCGACCGCCTTGCCGCCGCAGGACCGGCCCTTGGAGAAGATCGCGTCGACCTCCTGCATGGTGAGCTGGGTGAGCGGATTGTCCTTGTTGACGTAGACCGCGAGGGCGTCGACGGCGACGCGGATCGCGGTCGGCTTGTAGCCGTACTTCTTCTCGAAGTCGTCGATCTCGTTGGACTTCATGACGCGGCTCATCGGGCCGAGCTGGGCCGTGCCCTGGATCAGCGCCGGGGGCGCCGTGGACGAGCCCTTGCCCTCGATCTGGACCCGGATGTTCGGGTACTGCCGGCGGAAGCTCTCGGCCCACAGCGTCATGAGGTTGTTGAGCGTGTCGGAGCCGACCGAGCTCATGTTGCCGGAGACGCCGCTGGTCTTGCTGTAGCCCTTGATCCCCGCGTCCACCTGGACGGCCTGCGCGGAAAGCAGTGAGCTTCCGCCCAGAGCCAGCGCGAGAGCCAGGGGAGCTACCTTGAGGTTGTACGTCATCGTTCTCTCCTTCTGCCTTATGGAAACCGGGTTGGGTAGACAGACTTCAAATCGGAGGCCGAAGCGGCCGTCGAAGAGAGGATCGCAGAGGGGTTTGTCAGCGGACCTACTGAGATGTGACAGCGGTGTGACAAAGGCATCTCTCCCGGCCTGTCGCAGGGCTGTCACAAATCCGTCGCCGGGTCGCTCGCACCGGCTTCTATGCTCTCGCCGAACTCCGCTGGCAAATCCCTGAACCTTGATCTATTGAGAAGGCAAAAAGGAGAGCAGGAATGTCGAGATCATTTCGTTTCATGGCAGGACTGCTGGCGCTCGTGATCGCGCTGGCCGCCGCCCCGATCGCCTCGGCGCAGGTGATGGGTCTGTATTACAAGGAGGTCGAGAAGGACGGCCGGGTCTATGTCTTCAACACCCCGGAGCGCTTCAAGTCCTGG
>JANOCF010000640.1:0-9738 GCA_031412055.1 Holophagales bacterium
GACCGTCTCTCCGGCTCGCTTCTGGACGGGCTGCGAGCCGCCGGACGGCTCGACAAGACCATGATCATCGTCTCCGCCGATCATGGCGAAGAGCTGTACGACCACAACGGCTACCTCTACCAT
This sequence comes from Holophagales bacterium, assembly GCA_031412055.1. Taxonomy (GTDB): domain Bacteria; phylum Acidobacteriota; class Thermoanaerobaculia; order Multivoradales; family UBA5704; genus DATMER01. Next base: position 124 of record JANOCF010000640.1, read on the forward strand.
GCCTGCTCGGTCTACCAGACGACCCTGCACGTCCCGCTGGGGATCTCGGCGCCGGGGCTGATCCCGGCCGGAGCCCGGGTGCCGCAGACCGTGGAGCTGGTCGACGTCCTGCCCACGATGCTGGCGCTGCTCGGCGTGAGCCCGCCCGCCGAGCAGCACGGCCGATCCCTGGTGCCCTACCTGGAGAGGCCCGACGCGGGCGGCACGGGCAAACCGGCCTTCTCCGAGTACGGGAGGTCGGCGATCCACACCGTGGTCCGGGACGGCTGGAAGCTGGTCGACAACCCCGAGGGCTACCAGCCGGTCTGCATCCCGGACGCGCCGCCGGACCACTACCCGCTTCAAAAGGCCGAGCTCTACGACCTGGGCAGCGATCCGGGCGAGACCCGCAACCTGGCCGGGAGCCAGCCAGCCCGTGTGGCCGAGCTGACGAAGCTGATCCGGCAGCGGTTCTCCTCGCTCAAGAGCCGCGCCGGCGACCAGGCCGTGGACGAGGAGCTGCGCAAGGAGCTGGAAGCGCTCGGCTACATAGCGCCCGGAGGAAAGAAGTAGAGACTCCCTCTTGACACCCGTCCCTCCCCTGCGTACCATTTGCATCCTTCCGGCGGACGGGGAGGTTAGCTCAGCGGTTAGAGCACCTGCCTTACACGCAGGGGGTCGCGGGTTCAAATCCCTCACCTCCCACCAGAGGTGAGCCGCACCGCCGGGACGAAGCAGGAAGAAGCAGTACAACGCGGGGCTGTAGTTCAGTTGGTTAGAACGCCGGCCTGTCACGCCGGAGGTCGCGGGTTCGAGCCCCGTCGGCCCCGCCAATCACTCAAGACTCAAGAAGATCCCGGTACGCTGGAGCTGGACTGGAGCTGGAGAAAACACGATGCGCGACAAGATCAAGTTGGTTTCGACGGCCGGTACCGGCTACTTCTACACCACGGACAAGAACAAGAAGCTGTCCACCGAGAAGCTGCGGCTGAAGAAGTACGACCCCAAGGTGCGCAAGCACGTCGAGTTCGTCGAAGAAAAGCTGCGCTGAGCGCACTTCGCTCCGCCGGTCCCCCAGCCTCCCGAAAAGCCCCCGCTCTGGCGGGGGCTTTCGTGTTTTCAGGGCCTTCGTGAAAGAATCCCCCTTGAGCGGGAGGGAGGGAGAAGACACCCACCGCATTTCCCGCCCCCCCGAGGTTGAACACCCTGAAGAGGAGGAGACGAATGCCCAAGCACGAGCTGCCGCCATTGCCTTATGCCTTCGATGCGCTGGAGCCCCACATCGACGCGAAGACGATGGAGATCCATCACGACAAGCATCACGCCACCTACGTCACCAAGCTGAACGAGGCTCTCGACAAGGAGCCCGGCCTGGGTGACAAGAAACTGGAAGAGCTGCTGCGCGGCATCAACGAGGTGCCGGAGTCGATCCGCGGCGCCGTCCGCAACCACGGCGGCGGTCACGCGAACCACACCCTGTTCTGGGAGATCATGGGACCCAACGGCGGCGGCGAGCCCTCCGGCAAGCTGGCGGAGGCCATCTCCAGCGACCTCGGCAGCTTCCAGAGCCTCAAGGAGAAGGTGACCAACGCCGCGACCAACCAGTTCGGCTCCGGCTGGGGCTGGCTCGTGGTCAGCGACGGCAAGCTCGACGTCATCGCCCGACCCAACCAGGACAGTCCCCTCATGGAGGGCAAGACTCCCCTGCTGGGAGTGGACGTCTGGGAGCACGCCTACTACCTGAAGTACCAGAACCGCCGTCCCGACTACCTGTCCGCCTGGTGGAACACCATCAACTGGCAGGCTGTCGAGCAGCGCCTCAGCCGCGCCCGCGGCTGATTTTTTCGCCAGATCCTGCAGAAAGCCGCACCACGGGAGGCACGGGATTCCGCGCCTCCCGCCGTCATTTTTCCGCCTCCGTCCTCTCGTTTTCCAGTCCCTGTCCTGAAATAGGACCTCGAAACCGCGCACTCCGAGGTAGAGGAGAAAGCCGCTAAATTTGGGTTATAGAGAAGTTTGCACATCCATGCTCACGGAATGAGCACATCTATGTATCCCGGAACGTGCACTGTGAAGTCCTACTCAAGTATCCTCCCTTTAGAATAGGTCATAACAAAACGGGGAACCATTCAGGCGCACCCCACAAGGAGAGAGAAAAGCCATGGCTAACATCGACCGCGGCATTCATACCTTTCGACGCGAAGAGCGGCACCTGACCAAGGTCTTCAAAGCTCTGTCGGACGGCACCCGCCAGGAGATCCTCCGCCTTCTCGAGGGTCATCAGCGGACGGTGGGAGAGATCGTGGGCAACTTCAACCTCTCGCAGCCGACGATCTCGCGGCACCTCTCGGTGCTGAAGGAAGCCGAGTTGGAGGTCGATCAGCGCCAGGGACAGAACGTTATCTACCGGCTGAACGACAACGCGCTCTCGACCTCGATGCAGGAGTTCTTCGGCCAGTTCCGGAGCTGCCAGGAAGTAATGTCTGAGCCGGGGCGCCTCTCTCCCGATTCCGACGATTCCGACGATCCCGACGATTCCGATATAGGGGCGCAGAAGGCTGCGCCCCTACAAGCGCGACGGATCTCCTGGCTCTGCTGGCGCCGATCCACCCTTTGCATTCCGGGTTGGGTGCGAGTACAATCCGCCCTCGATTTTGGGGTGGCTGATGTCATCTCCCTCGTCCGTTCTGTTTTTCGGCGGTGTAGCTCAGTTGGTTAGAGCGAGCGACTCATAATCGCTAGGTCATGGGTTCGAGTCCCGTCACCGCTACCAATCCTGCCCTGACCCGATGGAGATCCACTCCACACTGGAGAGCTTTTTCCGGGACGAGGCCCCCCTCAGCCCGGGCGACCGCCTTATCGTCGCCTTCTCCGGCGGCCCCGACTCCACGGCTCTCCTGCTCGGCCTGCTCGGCCTGCCCGGATCACCCCGGCTCGGCGTACGGTTAGTTGCAACACATCTTAATCATGGCATGGATTCCGGCTCCGGGGACCGCGCCGAGGCCGCGGCGAGGCTGGCCGAGCGTCTTGGAGTGCGCTTCGTGCTGGGCCGCCGGGAGGTCCCGCGCCTGCGCGAGCCTGGCGCCCCCCGAGATAGTCCCGAGGCCGCGGCCCGCCGGGTGCGCTACGAGTTCCTGGAAGAGGTCCGGCAACGCGAGGGCGCCCGCTGGATCGCCACCGCTCACCACCAGGACGACCAGGCCGAGACCGTGCTCCTCCGCCTGCTCTTCGGCAGCGGCCTGGAAGGGCTGGGCGGCATCCGGCGGGTGAACGGCGCCGTCGTCCGCCCCCTGCTGGACATCCCGCGCCAGGACCTCCTTGCCGCTGTTGAGGCCGCGGGGCTGGAGCCGGTGCAGGATCCGACCAACGCGGACCTGGACAGGCCAAGGAACCGGGTGAGACATCTCCTTCTCCCGGCGCTTACTCCCTCCGCTCCGCTCGCCTGCATCGCCACCAAGACCCGCGCCGCGATGGCCCGGCTCGACCTCCATCTCGAACGGCACCTGACTTTGCAGAAGGCGGAGGATGGGATTGGTGTCGACCGCGCCGACCTGGAGCGGCTTCCCCCTGAGGTCCTTCCCTTCGCTCTCGCCTGGCTGCACCGCCGCGCCGGCGCACCCTACCCGGCCGGAGGGGCGGCACGGACCGAGCTGCTGCGCCAACTCCACCGCTCTGATTCCAGCGGGCACGCGGCTTGCGACTGCGGAGACGGATGGCGCTGGGAGACCTCCGGGAGCCTCCTGATCCTGCGCCGTTCGCGGGGACGTTTGCAGGAAGACGAAGAGCGGGTGGAAGATTTCTCATATACTCTGGAAATTCCGGGCGAGGTAGAGATCCCGGAGATCGCCGTCCGGGTCGGGCTTTCCCGCCGTCCCGTGGAGCCCTGGATGTTCGAGGGCTCACCACGCCGCGCGGCCCTGGCGCTGCCCCTGGCCGAGGGAGACTGCGTGACGGTGCGCAACCGCCGGCCCGGGGACCGCATCCATCCCCTGGGGGCAAACGGCAGCCGGAAGTTGAAAGAGGTCCTGATCGACCGCCGGGTGCCACGGCGGGTGAGGGAACGGCTGCCGCTGATCTGCGTGGGAGAGAGCATCGCCTGGGTGCCGGGCGTGACGATCGACCAGCGCTTCCGAATCGCCGGAGAATCGACCGCCTGGCTGGCGGAAGTCACCGAGGTCATCAGCCCATGAGCTCCCCGACTGGCCCTTTAACCCTTTCCGACATCGAGCTCGTCTTCGATGCCGACGCCGTGCGTACCAGCGTGCACGACCTCGGCCGCCGTATCGGCCGCGAGCTGGCCGGTGAGAACCCGCTCCTGATCGCCCTCCTGGGAGGCTCGGTCATCTTCCTCGCCGACCTGGTCCGGGCCATCGAGGAGCCGGTGCGCTTCGAGTTCATCCAGGCCGGCTCGGGGGAAGGCGCGGAGCCGGGCGTGCTCCAGATCCGCTACCCTCTTCCCCTCGACGTGGCCGGACAGAGCGTCCTGGTCCTCAAGGATGTCGTAACATCCGGGGTCACCGAGCCGTATCTGGATCAGCAGCTCCGCGACCACGGCGCCCGCGAGGTCCGCTTCGCCGCCCTGATCGACATCCCGGACGAGCGCAAGACCGGGTTCGAGGCGAGCTATGCCGCGTTCCGCAGCGAACGCCAGGGACTGCTGGTAGGCTACGGCCTCAAGCACGACGGGCTCTACGGAAACCTTCCCTACGTGGGGCGCATCCGGGGGACCTGATGCCTACGATGCCCAGCAACGTCGGGAATCCCCCAACCGGTCTTCTGGTTGACACAGTGAAGGGACCTGCCGTCCCTCTTGTCTGCGTGAGGTAGCTAGATTGAACTCCACTCTCAAGACGCTTTTTCTCTGGATGGCGATCTTCGTCGTAGTCATTCTTCTCTGGCAGACGTTCCAGGGCGGGAAGGCGAACAAGCAGGAGCTCAAGTTCTCCCAGTTCGTCGAGCTGGTCAACAAGGGCAAGATCGCCGAAGTCACCATCACCGGCCAGCAGATCACCGGCAAGTTCAAGGGCGGGGCCGAGTACAACGAAGGGGACGAGTTCACCAGCTACGTCCCCCAGGATTACCCCGACCTGGTGCCGATGCTGACCCGGTCGCAGGTGGACATCGACGTCAAGGAGCCGCGCGAGAGCCCGCTTCTCGCCGTGCTCTTCACCTACGCGCCGATCCTGCTCATCGTGATCCTCTGGGTCGTCTTCATGCGCCAGATGCAGAGCGGCGGCAACAAGGCGCTCTCCTTCGGCAAGAGCAAGGCCAAGCTCCTGAACACCTCCGGCAAGAAGGTGACGTTCAAGGAGGTCGCCGGCGTCGAGGAGGCCAAGGAGGAGCTCCAGGAGATCGTCGAGTTCCTCAAGGAGCCGCAGAAGTTCCAGAAGCTGGGCGGCCGCATCCCCAAGGGCGTGCTCCTCATGGGCCCTCCGGGCACCGGCAAGACCCTCCTCGCCCGCGCCATCGCCGGCGAGGCGAACGTGCCCTTCTTCTCGATCTCCGGCTCTGATTTCGTCGAGATGTTCGTCGGCGTGGGCGCCTCCCGCGTCCGCGACCTGTTCGAGCAGGGCAAGAAGAACGCCCCCTGCATCATCTTCATCGACGAGATCGACGCCGTCGGCCGCCATCGCGGCGCCGGCCTGGGCGGCGGCCACGACGAGCGCGAGCAGACGCTCAACCAGCTCCTCGTGGAGATGGACGGCTTCGAGTCCAACGAAGGCGTCATCCTGATCGCCGCCACCAACCGGCCCGACGTGCTCGACCCGGCGCTGCTGCGCCCCGGCCGCTTCGACCGCCGCGTGATCGTGGACCGTCCGGACATGAACGGCCGGCTCGGCATCCTCAAGGTCCACACCCGCAACATCCCGCTGTCCGAGGATGTGGACCTCTCCATCATCTCGCGCGGCACGCCCGGCTTCGCCGGCGCCGATCTGTCCAACCTGGTCAACGAGGCGGCCCTGATCGCCGCCCGGCGCAACAAGAAGAAAGTCGAGATGGACGACTTCGAGTTCGCCAAGGACAAGGTCCTCATGGGCGTCGAGCGCAAGACCATGATGCTCACCGACGAGGAGAAGCGCGTCACCGCCTATCACGAGGCGGGGCACGCCCTGGTCGCGGCCTTCACGCCGGGGGCCGATCCCCTGCACAAGGTTACGATCATCCCCCGCGGACGCGCCCTCGGCCTGACCATGCAGCTTCCAACCGAGGACAAGTACACCTACAAGAAGCAGTACGTGGAGGCCCAGATCTCCATCCTCATGGGCGGCCGCGTGGCCGAGGAGCTGACCCAGGACGACATCACCACCGGCGCGGGCAACGACATCGAGCGCGCCACCGACATGGCCCGCCGCATGGTCTGCGAGTGGGGCATGTCCGACCTCGGTCCCCTGGCCTACGGCGCCAAGGACGAGCCGGTATTCCTCGGCCGCGAGTTCGCCCAGCGCGCCGACTACAGCCAGGATACGGCGATCCACATCGACCGCGAGGTTACGCGCATCGTCCAGACCGCCTACCACAAGGCGACCACGATCCTCACGGACTACCGGTCCGTCCTCGACCGCGTCGCCCTCGGCCTCCTCGAGAAGGAGTCGCTGGACGGCGAAGAGGTCTACCGGATCGTCCGCGAGATGACGGGTCACGGACCGGCGCCCACCCGTCCGGTTCCCCCGGGCGAGGGCCTGGTGATCGGCGGGCACGAAGTGCCCGAGAGCGTCATCACGCCGCGAACCTCGCCGGTTCCCGTGACCTCCGGGCTCGGCGATCCGGAGCCGTCGACGTAAGGAACCCTCACCCCTTCTGCGAACCTGGAAGCGCCCGGCCCTGCCGGGCGTTTTCTTTTTCATGTCCAGACCTGCATACAGGTGTCTCCTCACGATAGACTAGGAAAGGGCCGACGCCCCGCCCAACGCATGGAGCCTCCGAGACCGATCGCGAACCGCACGACCTGGACCCTCCGTTTCCCGCATGGCCGTAGCCTCCACATCGACGGAAGGCCGCGGGTGATGGGCATCCTGAACCTCACGCCCGACTCGTTCAGCGACGGCGGCCTCTGGAGCGATCCCGCCGTGGCCGTGGACCGCGCCCTGCGCATGCTGGACGAAGGCGCGGACCTGATCGATCTCGGCGCCGAGTCCACCCGTCCGGGCGGCGGGGTCTACGGCGCGGGCGCGGACGAGGTCCCGGCTTCCCAGGAGACCGCGAGGCTCCTCCCCGTTCTCGAAGCCATCCGGCGCGCCACCGACGCTCCCCTTTCCGTGGATACCCGCAAGGGCGAGGTGGCCGAGGCCGCGCTGGCTGCCGGCGCCGACCTGATCAACGACGTGAGCGCCCTGGCCGACCCGCGCCTCGCGGCAGCCGTTGCCGCGGCCGGCTGCCCCGTGGTCCTCATGCACAGCCGCGGCGGGATCGCCTCCATGCAGCGCGGCATCCACTTCGAGGATCTCCTGGGTGAGGTCCGGTCCGAGCTGGCCGAGGCGCTGGAACGGGCGACGGCCGCCGGGATCGATCCGGAGCAGGTCGTGCTCGATCCGGGGATCGGCTTCGGCAAGACATGGGAGCAGAACCTCGCCCTGATCGGCCGGCTGGACGAGCTGTCCGCGCTGGGCCGGCCGCTGCTCCTGGGCGCGAGCCGCAAGAGCTTCATCGCCAAGGCGGTCGAGAGCGCGGGCTTCCCCGCCGTCCAGACGCTGCCGCCTTCTGGACGGCTGCCCGGCAGCCTGGCCGCCGCGGCCTGGGGCGCGTCGCGGTCCGCGGCCATCCTCCGGGTGCACGACGTGGCCGAGACCGCGCAGTTCCTGGCGGTCTGGCGGGCCATCGCAGAGAGGAGCATGGCGGCGTGACCCCGGCTCGCTTCATCGAGCTGCTCGAATGGCGCGACGCGCTGGACATCTTCTTCGTCGCGGTGGTGATCTACAACCTGCTCCTGCTGATCCGGGGCACCCGGGCCGTGCAGATGCTCCTGGGCATCGTGTTCGTGGGCCTGGTCTACTTCATGGCCCAGGTCGCCGATCTGCCCACGCTGCAGACCATTCTCGAGAACCTGCTCATCGTGCTCCCCTTCGCGATCATCGTCCTGTTCCAGCAGGAGATCCGCCGCGCGCTGGCCAACTTCGGGCGCAACCCGCTCTGGGGTCTGACCAAGCAGCAGAAGGTGGTCTCCTCGTTTGGCGACATCGTGCTCGCGGCCACGACCCTGTCCCAGCGGCGCGTCGGCGCGCTGATCGTGATCGAGCGCCTGCAGGGGCTGCGGAACTTCGTGGAGAACGGGATCGAGCTGGATTCCGCGATGTCCTACGACCTGCTGATCAACATCTTCGCTCCGGACACGCCGCTTCACGACGGGGCCGTGATCGTCCAGGACGACCGCATCGCCGCCGCCGCCTGCTTTCTGCCGCTGAGCACCAGCTCCGAGCTGTCCAAGGAGTTCGGGACCCGGCACCGGGCCGCCCTCGGGATCACGGAAGAGACCGACGCGGTGGCCGTGATCGTATCGGAGGAGTCGGGCATCATCTCGGTCTGTTTCGACGGCGAGATGATCCGCGATCTGGACGGCAAGAGCCTGCGCAACATGCTCCACCAGTACCTGATCACCGACCTCTATCCACAGGCGGCAACCGCGTGAACGAAAGCGCCCGGACCTGGAGCCTGCGCCTGCTGGCGCTGAGCATCGCCATCGGCCTGTGGTTCAACGCCTCCTTCGAAGACCGGGAGGTCCTGAGCGAGCGCTCCATCGAGGCGAGCGTCAGCTACAACTGGCCGCGCGACTTCGTGATCCTGGACCAGGTTCAAAACGTCAACGTGCGCCTGCGCGGAAGCAGCAAGCAGATCCGCCAGCTCAACCCGTTCATGGTGAGCATCCAGGTGGAGCTGACCCAGCCCCAGGCCGGGCTGGTGACGGTCAACCTCGGACCCGAGAACGTGCTCATGCCCGAGGGATTGGAGGTGGTCTCGATCGCCCCCAACACGATCCGGGTGGAGTTGGAGCGGGAGGTCACCAGGCGGATCCCCGTGCTCGCCGAGATCGTAGGCCGGCCCGCGACCGGAGCCCGGGCCGAGGAGCCCGAGGTCTTCCCCAACCAGGTGCTGGTGAGCGGCCCGGAGTCGCTGCTGGCCAAGGTCCGGACGCTGCGCACCCGGCCGGTGAACATCGGCGGCCGGGCCGCCACGTTCGAGGAGACCGTGGCGGTGGTCCAACCCGACCCCTTGATTCAGATCGTGCAGCCCTCCAGGGTTTCGGTGAAGGTACCTATTCAGCCACCCGGGATTCAGGACGACACCCCAGAGAAACCGACGGAGGAACCTTGAGCGCAGACCGAAATGATGGACCCCGCCTCTTTGGAACGGACGGCATCCGCGGCCGTTTCGGCGAGTTTCCCCTGGACCGGCCGACGGTGACGTCGCTGGCCGTGGAGCTTGCGGCCACGCTCAAGGAGAAGACCGGAGGTATCGGCGCGGCTCCCGAGATCGTCCTGGGCGGCGACACCCGGGCGAGCACGCCCGAGATCTGCCAGTGGCTGGCCGAGGGACTCGCCGCGGGCGGGGTCCGCGTGCGCTACGCCGGAGTGATCCCCACGCCCGGAGTCGCCTTCCTCGCCAGGCCGCTGGGAGCCGCCGCGGGCGTGGTCGTGTCCGCAA
>JANOCF010000641.1:0-3411 GCA_031412055.1 Holophagales bacterium
CTCGGCCGCGGCGCGGCACCTGCCATCGGGATCGAGGATGCACCCCTCGTCCAACTGCTCGGCGCTGCCGGGGCAACCACCAGGATCGATGATGCACCCGGCCTCGGCCCAGACGGCGGTGAGCCAGTTCCCAATCCCCGCAAGCGGGCCAACTGGCGCGATCCCTCCCCAAGGAATCGCAACAGCCGGCGAAACGAAGAAAGCCAGGAGAGCAAAGAAGACAGCGGTACGGCGGAACCAGCAAAGTCGATGCATTGAAGCCCCTTTCCTGGGAACCGGCTCGGAAGGGCCTCCACTGGCCAAACCGCCGCCTCCCGCAGATAGAGTGCATCGAGATGTGAAAAATCCCATGAACCGACGCGCCTGCGTGCAAGCGAGGAACAGAATGGAAGAGCGACTCGATCCCGAAGAGGTCCAGCTCCTGGTGAAGCTCCTACTCTCGGCCCGCGGCTGGACCCCCGAGCAGATGGCCGCCGCCGCGCGGATGCATCCCAGCTCCATCACGCGCTACATGGCAGGCAAGCCGACCCCAAGGCCGAAGACGCTGCAGAGGCTGATCGACGCCGCCGATATCCCGACGCCTTACGTCCAGCACGTTCTCGTCCCTCTGGCCCGCGCCCTGCGGGCCTTCAGGGCTCCTGTCTCTGAAAGCTTCTTCGAGGATCTGGGGGCAGCCGTCGGGGAGTTGGGAACCGAGCTTTCCGCCGCCGCACTGGTGGAGCTCACCACCTTCCTCGCCGAGCTTCAGGACCCGGAGGAGGACTGGAAGCGGACAGGACCGCCCGGCGAAGAGGACCGGCTGCGGGCGGCGGACCTATGGGCTCGCCTGGAATCCTGCACCTCGGATGAAGACCGGCTCTTTCTCGTCGAGACTTGTCCGGAGTACCAGACACGGGCGCTCGCGGAGCGGCTTAGCCATGAAAGCGAAAGGGCTACTGGGGGCGGTACTACCGTCGCCACCGTCGCCAGAAAGCGGGCCGAACTGGCCCGGAGAGTCGCGGAGTTGGCAGACACCCTCTGAGCAGAGGAGAGGGCGAGGATTCCTCCCTCCGGGAAACGAAGGGGCGGCTCCGGGACAAGATCAGGAGGGTGGCGGCAAAGCTGCCGGAGGGTGCCGGAGCTGCGCCGAGCCTCACGGAAAGAGCACAAGGCCGCAGAACTCTTCTCCCCGCCTTCCGGAGCTGCGTCCGCGCTTCGCGGCGGCCGCTCCGAGCCTTGCGGAAGCCGCTCCGCGTCTCCGGCAGACCTTCCCGCGCTTCCGGAGACGGCTCCGGATCATCCGGAAGCCTTTCCCAGGCTTCCGGCAGCCGCTCCGGACTTCCGGCAACCCTCTCCCGGACCTCAGGCGGACTCTCCCGGCCTTGCGGAGGCCACTCCGGACCTGCCGGGATCCTTTCTTAAGCCTCCGGCATTCTCTCCGCGTCCTCCGGCAACCTCTCCCCGTCCTGCGGAGGCCTCTCCGGAGCTGCGGGAGCTTTTCCCGGGCCTTCGGCAACGGCTCCCGCACTTCCGGCAACGGCTCCGGGTGCCCCGGAGCACCCTCCCGATCGTCCGGCTGACCCCCGCGACCCCGGAGTAGCTTTCCGCCTGCCGCGGCAGCTCTACCGCAAGGCGAGGACTTCCCCTTGTGGGTACCCGTCCGGAGCGAGGAGGCGCGCGGCGGAAAGCAAAGGGGAGAGCTTCCCCAACGTGTCGGGGAGGTCCGTCCGCCGGCGGCAGCGTCCGGGCACGAGGGGGAGACATTCCCCATCGAGGCGCGGACACGTGACGCCGGCGCGGAGAGCCTATACACGTTGGGGAACGGTTCCCCATCGTCATGGATGGCCGCCCCCTTACGCGCGGCCGTGGATTCCGGCGGTACGGACGGCCCGCCGCCGGTGCTGCGGATGCCGCGCGGGGCTCCCTCTCCCAGCCTAAAGTTAGCGCCTATGCGCCTTCTGGTGCTCGTCCGGAGGGCGGGTCAGGTCGCGGAAAAAGTGCTGGATTCTCTTCGCAGCGCAGCGAACCATGCCATCAACTCCCGCGCAGGACCCGCGAAAGGTTCCGCAGCCCCTCGGCCACGTCCTCGGGAAGCACCGCGAAGCCCAGGCGAAAGTGGCGGGGCGACTCAAAGAAACGTCCCGGAACGATCGAGGTGTCCAGCTCGCGCAGCCGGTCGTGGAGCGGCTGGCTGTCCTCGCCATTCCGCAGGCGGGGGAAGACCTTCATCGAGCGCTCCGGGACCACGCAGTCGAGCTCCTCCGCGTGCTCCCGCAGGAACTCGTGGACGAGACGGATGTTGGGGTCGAGGATCGACCGGGTGCGGGCAGACAGGCGCGGGAGCTGCCGGAAGGCAGCCAGCGCCAGGCTGTCGCCCGGCATGGAGCCCACGGCGCCCATGAAGTCCTTGACCCGGCGCATGCGGTCCGCCAGGCCGGACGCGCACAGCACCCAGCCGCAGCGCAGGCCGGAGAGGCCGTAGCTCTTCGTCAAGCTGCTCGTGGCCACGAAGCGCGGTCCCAGGTGGACGTGGCTGGCAGGCTTGTCCAGAATGTCCTGATACACCTCGTCCACCAGCAGCCACGCGCCACCCGCGATCCGCCCGGCCTCGGCGATCTCCTCCTGCGAGAGGACCACGCCGCTGGGGTTGTGCGGGTTCGTGATCACCACCAGGCGGACCTTGTCGGACATCTCCATCCGCAGGCTGTCGAGATCCAGCCGGTATCCATCCTCGAAACGCCGGGAGAACCGCCGGACGCGGGCGCCCAGGAACTCCAGGGCCGCCAGGAGCGGCTCGTAGGTGGGCATCTCCACCAGCACCTCGTCCCCGGGCTCCAGCAACGTGGCAAAGGCCAGGAAGTTCGCCCCCGACGTCCCCTCGCTGGCGACCACCTGCTCCGGCCCGACCCCATAACGGGCCGCGATCGCCTCCAGGAGCGGCGGATAGCCGTCGCCGTTCGTGCCGTTGACGAGCACATCTCCGGGCTCCAGCTCCAGGTCCGCGGTCTCGCAGCCCAGGATGCCGCTGTTGGCCAGGTTGTACCGGGCCGCAGCCTGATCCTTGGCCCAGCGCATGTAGACGCTCCCCTTCATGCCTTGCGACTCCTCCAGCTCCAGAACAGGAAGACGGGAACGCCCAGCGCCAGCACCACCGTGGCGGCCAGGGCGTTGCGCAGGTCGGCGAAGAACAGATTGACGACGATCCCGACCCCGGCCAGCGTAAACAGCAGCGGCACCAGCGGATAGGCCGGCGCCGGATACGGTCTCGGCGCGTCCGGCCGCTTGCGCCGGAAGACCATCAGCGCCACACCCGCCAGCGCGAAGAAGACCCAGTCGGCGAACACCGCGTAGCTGAGCAGCCGGTCGTACGTGTTGGTCAGCGCGAAGGCCGCGGCCAGCACGCCCTGGAGCAGGATGGCGCGAGTGGGCGTG
>JANOCF010000642.1:0-6472 GCA_031412055.1 Holophagales bacterium
CCGGCCCGGGAGACGAGCAGGTGGCTGCGGCCCATCTCGCTCGCCACGTCGTCCAGGAAGGGGACGATCTCCACGTGTGGCGCGCCCAGTCCCACCTTTTCGTAGGCGGCGCGGGCGTCATCCAGGTTGCGGGCGCCAGCCTGGTGGAGGATGCGCACCGAGGGCAGCCGCTCGACCAGGCGACGGGCCGCGTCGGGCATGGCGTCGTTGATCTGGCGCGCACCCTGGCTCCCGCCGAGGACGAGCAGGCGGGGAGGATCCATCGGCGCCATGAGCGGCAGCGCCGGAACCTCGAAGAACCGCGCCCGCACCGGCACGCCGGTCACCCAGGCCGGGCACTTGAGGTCGTGGGCCGTCTCCGCATAGCCGATGGCAGCGGCCGATGCCCAGCGCGAGAGCCAGCGGTTGGCCACGCCCGCGCGGGCGTTGGGCTCGAGGAGCAGGATCGGACGGCCCGCCATGCGCGCCCCGACCACGGCCGGAGCCGAGACGTAGCCGCCCGTGCCCAGGACCACGTCGACCTTGAGGTCGCGGATCATGCGCGACGCGGCGCGGCCCGACGACGCCAGCGTGGTCAGCGCCTGCACCTTGCCGCCGATCCCACGGCCCACCAGCGGCCGGGCCGGCAGCGGGTGGAAGGGGATTCCCCGCTCCGTCACCAGGCGTGCCTCCAGCCCCGTCTCCGAGCCCGTAAAACTGACGCGGCACCCCCGCTTCTCCAGCTCCTCGGCCACGGCCAGGGCAGGAAAGATGTGGCCTCCTGTGCCGCCGCCCGCGAGCAGCGCATGGAGGATAGATGTCGTCGGTTCGGCCATCGCATCGTTTTCCCGTTCATTTCCCGTTCATGCCGTGTGCTGCGACAGGTTGAGCAGGACTCCACAGGCCGCGAGCGTCACCACCAGGGACGAGCCGCCGTACGAGATGAACGGCAGCGGGATCCCCTTGGTGGGGAACAGCGCGATGGTGACGCTGATGTTGATCAGGGCCTGCATGACGAGGACACCGGTGAGACCCCAGGCGAGGTAGCGGCCGAAGGTATCCGGGGCCTTGCTCCCGGCCACCATGCCGCGCCAGGCCAGCACGCCGAAGGCGGCGACCACGGCCAGCGCGCCGATCATGCCCAGCTCCTCGGCCACGATCGAGAAGATGAAGTCCGATTCCGGGTGCGGCAGGAAGTAGAGCTTCTGCACGCTCTGGCCCGCGCCTACCCCGAACAGCCCGCCCGACCCGACGGCGATCAGCGACTGCAGGGCCTGGAAGCCGCTGCCCAGCGGGTCCTTCTCCGGGTCCATGAACGCGAAGAAGCGCTGCCGGCGGTAGGGCTCGGCCAGGACCGCGGCGATCAGCAGCGGCGGCACCGCGGCGAACGCGCCCAGGATGAAGCGCCAGGAGAGCCCGGCCAGGAAGACCATCAGGAAGGCCGTGCCCGAAAGCAGCACCGCCGTGCCCATGTCCGGCTCGATCAGGATCAGGGCGGCAAGCAGCCCGGTGAACAGGCCCGCCGGCACCAGGAAGGAGGCCTGGTTGACCTGCTCCTCCTTCTTCTCGATCAGGTAGGCCAGGAACGGGATCAGCGCCAGCTTGGCGGTCTCGGACGGCTGGAACGAGAACCCGCCCACCACGAACCAGCGGTGGGTGGCGTTGAGCTCCGGACCGAAGAGCACCGCCACCAGCAGGCCCATGACGCCGAAGAGCAGCGAGTAGACCACGGCCGGACGGCGCAGCGTGCGGTAGTCCAGCGCCATCAGCCAGATCATGACCACCAGGCCCAGGCCCGCGGCCACCGTCTGCTTGACCAGGAACGGGTTGAAGGCCACGGACTGCTCGCGGGCCAGGGCGGCGCTCGCCGAGTAGACCATCACCAGCCCGAAGGACAGGAGCAGCGTCACGGTGGTAAAAAGCACCTTGTCAAACGCGAGTTTCTTCGCCATCCGGCCCTCCATTCCCCGCGAGGATGTTGCGGACGAGTTCCTGGAAGACCTGGCCGCGGTGGACGAAGTTGCGGAACTGGTCGAAGCTCGCGCAAGCGGGCGAGAGCACCACGGCATCGCCCGGCCGGGCCTCCCGGGCCGCGGACCGCACGGCGCGGTCCATCGTCTCCGAGCGCTCCAGCGGCACCGCTCCGGAGAGCACGCGCTCGAAGTCGTCCGCGGACTCGCCGATCAGGTAGGCGCGGCGGACCTTGTCGCGCACGATGGGCGCCAGGAGGGCCAGGTCGGCTCCCTTGTTGCGCCCGCCGAGGACCAGGTGCACGGTGCCGTTCTCAAACCCTTCGAGCGACTTGGCGGTCGCGGCGGGGTTGGTCCCCTTGGAGTCGTCGTACCAGACCACGCCGTTGCGCTCACCCACCCGCTCCATGCGGTGCGGCAGCCCCTTGAACCCGGCCAGACCGGTGCGGATGTCGGCCGGCTCGGCGCCGATCGAGCGCGCGAGAAGCGCCGCCGCCATGGCGTTCTCCAGGTTCTGGACCCCGGCGAGCGGCACGTCCGAAGCGTGGAAGAGGTCCACGTCCGGCTCGCCTGGAGTGACCTCGATCACCCGGCCGTCGAGGGCGTAGCAGCCGTCCTCGACCCGGCCGCGGCGCGAGAAGCGGCGCTTGCGGGCCTGGGTGTCCACGTCGGCCGTCTCGGGATCGTCGGCGTTCAGGACCGCGATGCCGGCCGCGTCCAGATTGAGGAAGAGCCGCTTCTTGGCGGCGGCGTAGACCTCCAGCGAGCCGTAGCGGTCGAGGTGGTCCTCCGCGATGTTGAGCAGGGCCGCGGCGCGGGGCTTCAGGGTGACGATCCCCTCGATCTGGAAGCTCGAAAGCTCCACCACGAAGACCTTGCCCGGAGCCTCTTCGATCTTGCCGACCAGCGGATCGCCGATGTTGCCGCAGACCTCCACCCTGTGGCCGGCCGCGCGCAGGATGGCTCCGGTCAGCGCCGTGGTGGTGCTCTTGCCGTTGCTGCCGGTGATGGCGACGACCGGGCCGTTGATGAACGGCGCGGCCAGCTCGACCTCCGCGATCACCGGCACGCCCCGGCGCCGCGCATCTTCGAGGAGCGGCTTGTCCATCGGCACGCCCGGAGAGACCACCACCGCGTCGATGCTCCCGGACGGCGGCGGCAGCTCACTCGGCTCGCCCCCGGGCAGAAGCTCGAACCTCGCCTTACTGGTAAGCGCTTCGAGCTCGGACACATCTACGTCCGCCTTGGAGTCGACCGCCACCACGGACACGCCGCGTTCGAGCAGCATGCGCGCGGCCGCGCGGCCGGACATACCCAGGCCGTACACCAGCACCCTCTCGAAGCGGCCGTTTCCCCAAGGTACTCTCATCGGGCTCATCGGGCTCACCGCAGCTTCAGGGTAGACAGCGAGAGCAGGGCGAAGAGGATCGACAGGAGCCAGAACCTGACGATCACCTTCGGCTCGGCCCAGCCGATCAGCTCGAAGTGATGGTGGAGCGGAGACATGCGGAAGACCCGCTTGCCCCGCAGCTTGAACGAGGCCACCTGGATGATGACCGACAGCGCCTCCAGCACGAACAGGCCGCCCACGAGCACGAGCAGGATCTCCTGCTTGGCGATGACCGCCACGCTGCCGATCGCGGCGCCCAGGGCGAGCGATCCCACGTCGCCCATGAAGACCTCGGCGGGGTGGGAGTTGTACCAGAGGAAGCCGAGTCCGGCCCCGACCAGCGCGCCGCAGAACACCGCCACCTCGCCCACCCCGGGCACGTGCGAGATCTGCAGATAGTTCGCGATGAGCCGGTTGCCGGCAACGTAGGTAAAGACGGCGTAGGTGGCGGCGGCCACCGTGGTCGCGCCGATCGCCAGGCCGTCGAGGCCGTCGGTCAGGTTGACCGCGTTGGAGGCCCCAACGAGCACGATCACCACGAACGGAATGTAGAGATAGCCCAGGTTCAGCATGAGCTGCTTGAAAAACGGGAACGTCAGCGTCGAGTTGAACCCGTAGCCGATGGGCAGGACGAGCAGCGCCAGCCCCATGATGGCCGCCGCGAGGATCTGCAGCCCCATCTTGGCCCGCGCCGTCAGGCCCAGGTTCCGGCGCTTGCGGATCTTGATGTAGTCGTCGGCGAACCCGATCGCCCCGAACGCCGCCGTGACCAGGACCACGATCCAGACGTAGGCGTTGTTCAGGTTGGCCCAGAGCAGGGTCGAGCCCAGGGAGGCGAACAGGATCAGCAGCCCGCCCATGGTCGGCGTTCCCGCCTTGACCTGGTGGGCCTGGGGACCGACGTCGCGGATGTTCTGCCCCACGGACAGGCGGCGCAGGGTGCGGATGAACCACGGGCCGAGGATCCAGGACAGGAGCAGGGCCGTGACGATCGCCGCCGCCACCCGGAACGTGATGTACCGGAAGACGTTGAACAGCGGGATCGCGTCGCGGAACGGGAAGAGCAGGTGGTACAGCATCAGTGAGCCTCCCCCCCGCTTCCCGGCAACAAGCGATGAACCACCTTGTCCAGACCCACGCCACGCGAAGCCTTGACCAGCACCAGGTCACCTTCCCGCACCGTACCCGCAGCCCAATCCGCGGCCTCGGCGGCATCGGATACCCAGTGGGCCTCCGCGCCCGCGGCTTTGGCTCCCTCGACGAGATCCCTGGACAGCTCGCCCACTCCCAGGACGGGCGAGAACCCGAGACGCGCCGCCACCTCCCCCGACTCGCGGTGGAAGCGCGGAGCGTCGGGACCCAGCTCCCGCATGTCTCCCAGAATGGCCACTTTGCGGGCACCCGGCAGGAGCGCGGCCCCTTCCAGCGCCTTGACGAGCGCCGCGGGGTTGGAGTTGTAGGAGTCGTCCACCAGCGTGAAGCTCCCCTGGTGTACAACGCCACGCATGGAGGCCGGCTTGACGTTCCGCACCGCCTCCGCGATCTCGACCAGGGTCATGCCCAGGGTCCAGGCGCAGGCCGCGGCGGCCAGGCAGTTCTCGGCGTTGTAGAGGCCGTGGAGGGGCAGCCGGAACTCGGCGGTGCCGCCACCGGCCACCACCCGAAAGCGGCTGCCGATGCCATCCGGCTCGGGAGCGAGGTCGCGCAGCCGCACGTCGGCCTCGCGCGAGGTCCCGTACCAGACCACGCGGCCCTCTTTGCCGTCGAACTCGTCCCGAAACCGCCGGGCGATCCGCGCCACCTCGGGGTCGTCGGCGTTGGCGATCACCGGACCGTTCGGCACCAGACCGGCCAGCAGCTCGGACTTGGCCTCCGCGATCTCCTGCACGTTGGCGAAGAACTCCAGGTGGACCGGCTTCACCACGGTGAACACGGCGGCGTCGGGCCGGCCCAGGAGGCTGAGCTGGCGCAGCTCGCCCGCCGTGGACATGCCCATCTCGGCCACCATCCACTCGGTGCCGTCCGGCACGTTGAGCAGGCAGAGCGGAAAGCCGATCAGGTTGTTGAAGTTCCCCTCCGTCTTGGAGACGCGGAAGCGCGAGCCCAGCATCGCGGCCAGGATCTCCTTGGTCGTGGTCTTGCCCGCCGAGCCCGTGATCCCCACGAGCCTCTTCGGCACGCCGGACGAGCGGACGTGGCTCGCCAGGTCCTGCAAGGCCTTGAGCGTGTCCGCGACCCGGATCACGGCTGTGCCCTCAGGCGCTTCGACCTCGTCCTGCACCACGACGGCCCCGGCACCCGCGGCAGCCGCGGTGCCCACGAAGCGGTGGCCGTCCGTACGCGTCCCGGGCAAGGCGAAGAAGATCTCTCCTCCCTTGATCGCCCGGGAGTCGATGGCCGCGCCGGCGCACTCCTTCCCGGGGTCGCCGGAGACGACCTGTCCACCCGTCGCGCGGGCGATCACGTCGGCGGTCAGGCGTGCCAAAGACGTTCCTCCAAGGCCTTCTCGATTTCTTCGAAGTCGGAGAACGGAATCTTCCGGTCGCCGATGATCTGCTCCCTCTCGTGCCCCTTGCCCGCGATCACCACCGCCCAGCCGGGACCGGCCGTGGCGATGGCTTCGCGGATGGCCTCGCGGCGGTCGGGCACCACCCGGTATCCCTGCCGGCCGCTCGCCCGGACTCCCTCCTCCACGGAGGCGATGATGGCCAGCGGGTCCTCGGTGCGCGGGTTGTCCGAGGTCAGGATGGGCAGGTCCGCCAGCTCTCCGGCCACCCGGCCCATGAGCGGACGCTTGCCCCGGTCGCGGTCGCCGCCGCAGCCGAAGACCACCGCCACTTTGCCGTCCTTGACGATCTCGCGCGCCGAGCGCAGCGCCGCGTCCAGGGCCGCGTCCGTGTGGGCGTAGTCCACGAAGATCGGGAACGGCTGGCCCTTGTCGACCGGCTCCATGCGCCCGGGGATCGGCTGCTGCGCAGCGAGAGCCGTCCGGACCGCCTCGTGCGAGATTCCAAGGGCTTCGGCCACCGCGGCTGCGGCCAGCAGGTTCAGCAAGTTGTAGCGGCCCAGCATCGGCGTGGAGAACGCCAGGTCTCCACGCGGCGTGGCCAGCACGCCAAGAGTGCCGGAAGAG